>CANQNM010000068.1 GCA_947625265.1 uncultured Clostridia bacterium | reverse complement strand
AAAAAGTAAAAATGGAGCGGGTGATGGGAATCGGACCCACGCAGCCAGCTTGGAAGGCTGGAATTCTACCATTGAACAACACCCGCATAATTTACTCCCACATCATAGCACATCCCGGATTGATTGTCAAGATGTTTTAAGAAAAAAATTGAAAGCCTGTTCCGTTGGGAAACGGTACGGATTCCGACGGCTTTGTCAAAGGGCGCTCTGACGGAAGATTTCTGTTGAAAGAACGGAGGATTTATGCTATACTAACTGTGTCCTGCGAACTGCCGCCATATTCGCAGAGGATTCTTTGAAAACCGAACGGCACGGGCGCCGGAAGAGAAAATCCGGGGAAAGGGCCGCAGGGGCGGTATACTAGGGGGACCCCCCCGCACCTGCTTGGTCTGCGAAAGGAGACGGGCGGCTGGATATGCGGTTTGTATCTCCGTTTGTATCTCCGTTTGAAAGGGGATGGCAGGAGGCGGCACGGAAAAAACGCGGGAACAAAAATGCAAAGGAAAGGCAAGGGGCAAGGGAAACCTCACTTCGAAAAACTTTATGAAGAAACATGAACGTGAAAAAGCGTATAGAAGAGCGCTGTCTCTGACGGTTATTGGGGCGCTGACGGTGGGAATCATCTCGGCGTTTTGCGGCTGTTCCGGCGGTCTTTCAGGGGTGAGCGCCGCCTGTGTGGGATATGCGGCGGGAGAGGAAAACGCCACCCGTTTGTGGCATGAAGAGGATCGCTTTTACATGCCCGTCGAACTTGTGCGCGCCTTTTGGATCTACACGGTCAAAGACCGTTTTTCACAGGAAGAACTGTATGTCCGGCTGATTTACGACTATGATACGGTATACGCCCAACTGCTTCTTGAAAGAACGTTGGGGGACATCGAGCGCACGCTCCACGAAATGAATGAAAAGGCGACCGCTCTGGGATTGTCGGAAACCTCTTTCGGATCGGTTACGGGACAGGCGCAAAGCGAGGAGTCGCTGCGCGCGGCGATGGGCGAGGCGCCTTCCGATTTTCAGGGGAGTCTCACGTGTTTGCGGGACTGTTTCATTCTTTGCCGCCTTTTTGCCGACGATCAGACGATGAGAAGTCTTTTGGGCTCCCTCAGCGTTTCTCTTCCGGGCACTTCCGAAAGAAAACGGAGATCCGCGCCGCTTCTGAACGCCTCTTCTGAGTTGTACATTGAGGACGCGGTGCTCTCTGCCGGCGGGTGGACCACCGACGAGCAGGGGAAAAACCGGTATGTCACCCTGACGGCGGTGGAAATCGACGGGAGACGCGGATGTTCCGCTGTGGGTACGGCTACCGGAGACGGAACCGCCGTAAACTATGCCGCCTGTGACGGCGGAAACCTCTGCGGTAAGGTTCTGGGAAAGGAATACAAACTGACATATGCCCCTTATGAAAGCGAGGAGAAAACAGGGCTTGTGGTGGGCAGACAGTTTTTTGCCGCAGTGCTTGTCATCTTGCTTGTTATAATCTGCGCGGCGCTGGTTCTGCTTGTTATAGCGGGCGCGGCGGTGCGCTTCAGGCGAAACTATGAGGGAAGAAAGAAGTATGCTCCGCCAAAATCCGGGGACCGAAAGAATCAGTAGCACTTTAAACCCTCTAAACAAATTTTCGAAAAAGTTCGGCGAACTCCTGCCCAAAACGCTTTGATCAGGACCGGGATTGCCGAAAGGTTCGCGGCAAAGGGTTTTGAAGATTCTTATGGGCCCCCTTTTAAAAAATTTCGGAAGGGGTTGGCAAAAAAGGTTCGGAGGGGATTTGGGGGCGCGGTTCCCATCTTCCGCGAGGTTCCAATGAAATGCGGTCCGCCAATGGAACACGGTCCGCCAATGGAACGCGGCCTCCCAAACGTCTTTCCGGACGGACTTTTAAAGAATCAGATTGACTTTTTGACTTTGAAAAACTTTCGAAAGGAGCCTGAACGGAAATTTTATACAAAAAGTTTTTATTTTAACTTTCAAAGTTTTCTGCCGCATACCCACACCTGCAAAGCACGGTGAATCTCTACAAATTTCGCACAGTATTTTTGTTAAAACTGCACAAAATCTTGTGTTGTCCCTCTGTTCCGCTTGACTTTTGCCTTTGTGGGTAGTATAATAAAAGTGAGGAGATTTCCTCAAAGAAAGGAACGCAAAAATGAAACGAACTCTATCTGTTTTGCTCATATTGATGATGGCCGTTTCGATCCTTGTCTCCTGCGGAGGAAGATCCACGACCGAACCCAAAAATGACGTCACGCCTTCTGCGGGAACTCCTTCCAGCCCCGCAAAGGACGGCTCGACGTCCCCTTCGGCAGGCGGAGAGACGCCTGCGCCGCCTTCCACACCTGCGCCTTCAGGTTCCGAGAGTAAGGACGATAAGGAAGAAGGAAAAGGATTGACGGAAGAGGACCTGGGCGTTTTGCCGGTAGGACAGTACACCATCAAACCGAAAGGTTCGGATCAACTGCTCAGTTACGCCAACACCGAGAAGGATTCCAAGAAGCATATTCAGGCGACTCTCGGAGGGGATCTGAACCAGTTCACCATTGTTTACCAGACCCATCGGGACAATCCCTACTATATTGTGTTTGCGGGCGATGACAATATGCACACCCTTGCCACGGAAGGAAACTATTCGGTGGTTGCCGGCACCAATGTGCTGTTCAGAGGGAAGCAGAGCATTCGCGCGGATTACTATGACGATAAGTATGAAAGCATGCAGTGGCGCATCACCGAGAACGACGACGGCACCTATACCTTTGTGAACAACACCGCGAACAAGAATCTCGTTCTTTCTCTTAAGGACGGGAAACTGACCCTGGAAGATCCCTCGACGGCGACCGGCATCACGTCTTTTGAATTGAAGATGGTGACTCGCGGCGGCGGAAAAGCGTTCGTTCAGTATATCAGCGACGGCGGAGATGTGACCGTTCGTTTGCCTGCGAACATCAAGCAGCGCGCTTCGATCTCCGATGAAACGATTCAACTTTGGGCCAACAATCTGGAGGATGCCTACCATCACTACATCGATCTGACCACGTATGTCGCCTATGAGAGCATTGTTGTCAAAGCCTACGAACCCTCCCATGCGGTAGGGTATGTATGGAACTCCTTAGAGCACTACAACGTGATCACGATCCGTGACACCTTCATTCGGGATGACCTGACGAAGATGTCGAACCGCGCGAGCAAATACGGCGTTGTGGACTGGAACTTCTGCGCCCTGCACGAGATGGGGCATATGTTCGACAACCAGCAGCCCTGGTATTTTGAATCTGAAATGATGACTGACCTGAAGGTTGCCTATGTGCTGGAGGCCAGCGGCGGGTGCGCCGCTCCCTCGGAGTATTCCTTCGATGATTTCTTCTACGCCGATAAACAAGAGGGCCATCAGCAGATCGAAGCCTGCTATCTGGGGTTGGCCACCAACAAGCAGCCCATCAGTGAAAGCCTTACCTACGGTGCGTACGGAGCAGCTCTGAAATTCGTCGAGATTCAGAGGGCGGTGGACGACAGCAACTGGACCATTTACAAACAGGTTTACAAAGAATTGCACGAACAGGGCGTTACCACATCCAGAAACTATGAAAAGTTTTCCAACTTCGTCGCCAAGATTTCCGAAAAATCCGGCAAAGACGTCAAGGCAATGTTCACCGACGACGAGTGGAATGTGTATATGTCCCAATACGGTTATAAAGGCTGAACGCCCGAAGCATCTCTGTTTTGGCGGTATCGCCATCTGATTTCTGACGGTTTTGTTTCTCTGAAGCAGTTGGCCTTTTGAGTCCTTTTCTTCACGACCCTCTGTTTTTCCTGCCTGACTTTTTCGCTGTTCTTACGCGGAGAAGTTGGAGCGCGCTACCGAAGAGTGCGAATGGGGAAAGCGGGAAGAGGGAAGCGGGGAAACACGGCGGAGCGAAAAATGCGGATGCCCAACATAGAATACAGAGTGTCGGATGTGAAAACATGAAGGTAAAAACATAAAACGCAAAGCGCAAAAGACAAAAACCGGAACACCGGGGACAGAACGTTCCCGGTGTTCCGTGCTTTTTTATGAAAGGGTGAAAGAGTCGGATTTCCAATTTCTTCTTGAGGTTTTTGGACAAAATTTTCAAAATGGTTCTGAAAAATGTGTGAAACAGCACCGTGTGATTGAAAAACCGGAAGAAGATCGCAGAAAGTTGAGGATTCCTGTTTTAAAATCACTTTCTCGGAGGCGCTGTGTGGATGGATAGCCCGCAGCATGCGGTTTCAAAAAGTTCGCTGACCGCCTCGTTAAAGGTGGGATGGGGACGCATCACCGCGCACATCTGGGAGACGGTCAAACCGCCCGCCATAGCGGAGGTGAACTCAGAAAGCATGTCGGTCGCCCGTTCACACATCAACTGCGCGCCGAGGATTTTTCCCGAACCCTCCTCGTACACCAGTTTCATGAACCCTCTTTCTCCGCCCACAATGACGGTTTTGCCGTTTGAATGCATCATGACTTTGCAGGATTTGGCGGCGTAGCCCGCTTCCAGTGCCTCCCTTTCGGAAAGTCCGACGCTTGCGATTTCCGGTGAGGTGTAAATGCAGGAGGGAACCAGAGAAAGGGCGCCTTCCGGACGCTTTCCCGCCAGAAGTTCCGCCACGAAGATCCCTTGGGCGGAGGCCACGTGGGCAAGTTGAATCGGCGAGGAAACGTCGCCGATGGCGTAAACGCCGGGCATCGAGGTTTCAAAGTTTTCGTTGACGGTTAGCCGTCCCCGAACATTCTCAAGAACTACACCCTCTCCGCAGAGCCCCTCTGTGTTGGGTTTCCGTCCGATAGCGACCAGCACCCTGTCGCCTGCTGCCTGCGCTTCTTTTCCCTTGCTTTCATAGCGGACGGTAAGCGTTCCGTCTCCGTTTTTCAAAATTTCTTTGACTGTGGAGTCGCAGCAGATTTTTACGCCCTTCTTTTTTAAGATCATGGCGAGGTTCTGAGAGATATCGCGATCCATTTTTGCCAAGAGCGCGGGCAGAGCTTCCACGATGGTGACGCGACACCCAAGGCTGGCGTAAATCGAGGCAAATTCTACTCCGATCACGCCGCCGCCGATGATCACAAGGGAGGAATCAAAGGCGTCGGTGTTTTCGAGAAGTTCGTCGCTGGTGATCACGCCTTCGTTTGAAAGCCCGGGAATACACGGGCGGAGGGGAACAGAACCGGTGGCGATCACGATGTTGTCGGCAGTATAGACGGTATCGCCGACTTTCACCTGTCCCGCTGTGACGATGGTTCCCCTGCCCCTGAGAACCTCAATGTTGTTGGCGGCGAAAAGCGCCTCCACACCGGTGCGCAGCCGGAGCACCGATTCCCCCTTTTTCTCCTGCATCTTTTTGAAATCGAAGCCAGGTTCCTGAAGGGTTAGACCGTAGTCAGCGGCGTGCTTGATTTCTTCGAAGATCTCCGACGCGTGCAGAAGCGCCTTTGTGGGGATGCATCCCCTGTTCAGGCAGGTGCCTCCTACGTCACGTTCTTCCACCACTGCGGTTTTGAGCCCCAACTGCGCGCATTTGATGGCGCATACATAGCCGCCGGGACCGGTCCCGATGATCACGACGTTAAAATCAGACATGTATTTCTTTTCCTTTCGCTTTGTTTGGATTTGTTTGTCTTTTTCCCATTTGCGTTTTCTGTCCTTTTCCAGAGTCTGCTTGGCGGTTTTCTTTCCCCTTGCCCCGCTTGGACGGGCAAAGCGGAAAAGGAAAACTGCCACGGCGGCTGGAGCCCCTGTTCTGAGGAAAAAGATATCCTGTCCGGGGTCCTAAAAAACCGCGTAAGAATGCGTCGGCGCCATGAAGTTTCACATTCTGAAAATTCCCCGGCAAGGCGATGCTCCCGGCCGGGGAATAGGGGAAAACAGACGGAGGGGTCTTATTGGAATTTGTATTTCAAGACCGGGGTTCTCGCGGCTTTTACGTCGTCCAGACGGCGTACAGGCGTTTTTGTCGGGGCGTCGTGAAGCGCCTGGGGATTCTCATAGGCAAGTTTTTTCAACTGCTTAAACACCGCAATCGCCTCATCCAACGTCTCTTTTGGCTCGGTTTCGGTGGGTTCGATCATCAGCGCCTCGTGTACGATAAGCGGGAAGTACATGGTGGGAGGGTGAATGCCGTTGTCAAGCAGTCCCTTTGCCAGATCCAGCGCCGAAACGCCAGTTTCCCTGTGCAGGCGATCCAGTGTCAGGACAAATTCGTGCATGCAGTGTACGTTGTATGCCAGATCGAAATCTTCTTTAAGGCATGCCTGCATATAGTTGGCGTTGAGCACGGCGTTCTTCGCAGCTTCAGGGATGCCTTCTTTGCCCAGCGTCAGTATGTACGCAAGAGCTCTGACCACTACAAGGAAGTTCCCGCCGAAGGCCTTGACGTTCCCGAAACTTTTGGGAGATTTGCTGGCATGAAGTTTGCCTTCCGCGTCTTTCTTCACGCGCACACCCGGCAGAAAATCCGCAAGGAATGCCTTGCAGCCGACGGGACCCGATCCCGGGCCGCCGCCGCCGTGCGGAGTAGAGAAGGTTTTGTGCAAATTGAAATGGATACAGTCAAACCCCATGTCTCCGGGACGTACCACACCCATGACGGCGTTGAGGTTCGCGCCGTCATAGTAGCACAATCCTCCGGCGTCGTGCACGATCTTTGTGATTTCCAGAATATTTTTATCGAAAACCCCCACAGTGTTGGGATTGGTGAGCATCAAACCCGCCGTGTCTTTGCCCACCGCGTTTTTCAACGCTTCCAGATCGACGCATCCGTCGGGCGCCGAGGGGATGTTGACAATCTCAAAACCGCACATAGCAGCGGAAGCGGGATTGGTGCCATGCGCCGAATCGGGCACAATAATTTTGACCCGTTCCTTTTCGCCTTTGAAGCGCAGATAACTTTTGATGAGCATCAGACCGGTGAATTCACCGTGCGCACCGGCCGCCGGCTGAAGGGTGACGCTGTCCATGCCCGAGATTTCCGCCAGCGCCTTTTCAGTGTCGTAAAGCACTTCCAGGCATCCCTGCGCCGTTTCCTCCGGCTGAAGGGGGTGTACGCCGGTAAATCCCGGAAGGGCGGCCACCGCTTCGTTGATCTTGGGGTTATATTTCATGGTGCAGGAACCCAGAGGGTAGAATCCGTCGTTGACGCCGTGCACCGCTTTTCCCAATTCACTGTAGTGTCTGCTCAGTTCGTTTTCCGAAACGTGGGGTAGATTCAGTTTGTCCTCTCTGGCATATCCGCTCTGCGGTTTTACCACCGGAACGTCACATGCCGGCATCAGGGAAAGGCCCTGACCTTCTTCGCCTCTTTCAAATATCAGTTTCATGCCAGCACCTCCTTCACGATCGCCGCCGCGCGGTCAAGTTCCTCTTTGGAAACTTTTTCGGTGGCACACCAGAGTACGCCCTCTTCCACAGGCAGTCCTCCGAGAATCCCCTTCTTCTCCAAAGCGCTCAGAACTTTGTCGCACTGGGGCAGCGTGGTGACGAACTCATTGAAATAGTCACCGTCGTAAACCATTCGTACACCCGGAACGGTGCACAGGGACTTTGCGAGATAGTGCGCTTTGGACATGGAAAGCGTTGCAGCCTGCGCCATGCCCTTTGCGCCCATGGCAGCCATATAAACCCCGGCAGTCAACGCGCAGAGCGCCTGATTGGAGCAGATGTTGGAGGAGGCTTTCTCTCTTCTGATGTGCTGTTCCCTTGCTTGGAGGGTGAGAACATATCCCCGTTTGCCATCCAGATCTGTGGTTTCACCCACAATCCTGCCAGGCAGTTTTCTCTGCATGGATTCCTTGCATGCCATAAAGCCCAGGTACGGTCCGCCGAAAGCCAGCGGCATGCCCAAAGGCTGCCCCTCGCCTACCGCGACGTCCGCGCCGTATTCCGCGGGAGTTTTGCAGATGCCCAGGGAGATGGGGTTGGCGCAGATTACATATTTCGCTCCCGCCGCATGGGCGATATTCCCAAGAGTTTCCGCGTCTTCAAAGAGTCCGTAGAAGTTGGGTTGCTGTACGAGCAGACACGAGGCGGTGTCTGAAAGAAGGGCTTCCAACGCCTGAGCATCTGTTTTTCCGTCCTTTGCGGGGACTACCGTAAGGTCTGTGTTCGAAGCGGAACAGTAAGTTTTTACCACGTCGAGATAGACGGGATTCACCGTCGCGGAGATGTAGGCTTTGGTTCTCTTTCGCTCTTTACACATGGCCACCGCCTCCGCCATGGCGGTAGCGCCGTCGTACACCGAGGCATTGGACACGTCCATGCCGGTAAGCGAACAGATCATGGTCTGATACTCAAAAATGCTTTGAAGAATACCCTGGCTGATTTCGGCTTGGTAGGGAGTGTAGGCAGTGACGAACTGTTCCTTGCTGGTGACGCTCTTTACCGCGGCGGGAATGTAGTGATCGTACGCGCCGGCGCCGCGAAGGACAGTTTTGAAAATCGTGTTCTTTTGTGCCAGTGCCTCCATTTCCGCCGAAACTTCCAGTTCCGATTTGCCCTCGGGCAGATTGAGGCTCTTTAAAAGCATTTCATGGGGAACCGAGGCATAGAGTTCTTCCACCGTGGCAACGCCGATCTTTTTCAGCATTTCTTCCCGTTCTGTACCGCTGGAAGGTACATAACTTCCCATAGTGTTTTCCCGTCCCGTTCTTCGCCTGTCCCGGCAAAAAACGGGAGTTCCTTTCTTATATTTGTTTTTTTGGGAGCAGCAAGAACAGCGCACCCTCGAAGACGCGCTGTCGGTATGTGTTATTGATTTTCAAGGAACGCAGCGTATTCTTCCGCGGTCATCAGTTCTGCGGTGTCCTCTACGTCGGAAACCTGGATGAGCCATGCTTCATAAGGCGTTTCATTGATTTTCACGGGTGCGTCGGCAACATCCTCGTTGACGGCGACCACTGTTCCGGAAACAGGGGAATTGACGTCGGAAACGGCTTTCACCGATTCTACGTCGGCAAATGGCTCCTCGGCGCCCACAGTGTCGCCTTCCATGGGAAGATTGACGAACACCAGATCCCCCAACTCCGCCTGCGCGTAGTCGGTGACGCCCACATATACAGTGCCATCGTCGTTTTTCTTTACCCATTCATGGGTTTTGGTGTAGAGCAGATCACTTGGAATATTCATATCGTCCTCCGAAAAATAAAATATGGTATTTGGATTTGTTTTTATGTTTGCTCGCCTGCCGCTTACGCCTTGGCGGGTTTTTTGTAGAAGGGAAGTTTGATGACCTCGGCGTCAATTTTCCTGCCGCGCACATCCACCTGAACCTGTTGACCTACCGTTGCAAACGCTGTGGGCAGGTACGCCATGGCGATGGCCTTTCCGATGAACGGGCAATGGGTGCCGGAAGTTACAACGCCCACTTTCTCTCCGTTGATGTAAACGTCGCAGTGTTCCCGCGCGATGCCTTTGCCCACAATGGACAGACCCACTCTTTTTACCGTGGGCGCACCCTTCTTCTCAATGGCGGCTTTGCCGATGAAGTCCGGTTTGTCCATTTTGCAGAAATACCCGATGCCGGATTCCTTGGGCGTCAGTTGGTCGTTCAGTTCGTGACCGTACAGCGGCATGGCGGCTTCCATGCGCAGCGTGTCCCGCGCGCCCAGTCCGCAGGGAATCAAACCGTCTTCTTTGCCTGCATCCAACAGGGTGTTCCAAAGTTCCGGTGCGTCGGCACATGAGCAGTAGAGTTCAAATCCGTCCTCACCCGTGTAGCCGGTCTTCGAAATGACAGCTTCGGCCACCCGTCCCGAGGACAGCGTGATCTTTCCTCTGGGAACAAAGGTGTAGTATACGCTGGGAATATCTTCTGCAGGACAGATCTTCGCAAGAATCCTGTCGGCCGCCGGCCCCTGCAGAGCAATTTGCGCCACCTCTTCGGAGATGTCGGTCATTTTCACATCGCCCTGAATATGCGCTTTCATCCAAGCGTAGTCTTTCTCATGGTTGGCGGCGTTGACTACAAACAGGTATTTGTCGGCATGCAGTCTGTACACCATCAGATCGTCCACGATTCCTCCCTGCTCGTTGCACATGGGAGAATATTTTACCTGTCCGTCGGACATTTCATCGACAAACACAGTAGTCAGCATGTTGGCGTTTTTCAGTGCGCCCGGTCCTTCTAAAAGAATCTCCGCCATGTGGGACACGTCGAACAGACCGGCCTTGGTACGCACCGCCATGTGTTCGGCGATGACGCCGGTCCCATACTGTACCGGCAGCAGATAGCCCGCGAAAGGAACGATCTTTCCGCCCAGTGCCACGTGACACTCGTATAAAGGGGTTTTCTTTTCCATTTTCATCCTCATTCTCCGGCGCTTTTCCCGCGGTTTCGCGGTTTTTGAATTCTTCGCGCGTCCCCCGCTTTTCAGCGGGCAACTCTGCGATTCCCTCAATTTTGCCGCGCGGCCGGGGCGGCACGTCGCGCATCTTTGCCCGACGGAACAAGTATATAATATAGCCGCCCTTTTTTCAAGGGGTTTTTGAAATTTTTTTAACGCGGAAACAAAAATCCGGAAAAAATCGGAAAACGCGGAGAAAAAATAGGAAGCATGCAGACGTGGTTTCAAGGAATCCCTACAGGGAGGAGAATTCTCAAAAAATCTTTGGGAACCAATCGGACGCCGTCGCGACAAAAAATTCGATTGCCCTTCAAGTCTGGTTTCTTTAAACCGCTCCGAAATCCCCAAACCGCACAGGGCCGTCCGGGGTCAACGCGTGCATGACGCCCCGGACGGCCTTGTTGGCTGTGTGAAATTTTATTTGCCGAACAGCCCTCTCTTCACATAGGAGGTGTGCAGGACCTCGTGCGCCCTGTGGCTGTTGGGTTCCCCGAAATATTCGTCGTAAAGTTTCTTTACGGCGCTGTTTTCATGGGACTTACGCAGATCTCTCGAGGCGTCATCCTTGTAGAGTACCGACGCACGCAAAGCGCGCAAATCCACGTTGTTGCGTACCGACGCGGGCTGGTAAGGCTGTCCGCCGCCGTTGACGCATCCGCCGGGGCACGCCATGACTTCAATGAAGTCCACCTTGATTTCGCCCGCCTTCACGGCGTTCAGCAATTTTTTGGCGTTGCCGGTTCCGCTGGTGACCGCCACATTTACCGTGGTGTCGCCCAGTTTGTAGGTTGCCAGTTTGATTGCTTCCGTTCCGCGCACTTCTTTGAAGTCCACTTTCTCCAGGGGCTTTTGCAGGATTACCTCCGCCGCCGTGCGCAGCGCCGCTTCCATCACGCCGCCGGTCGCGCCGAAGATGACGCCGGCGCCGGAACTGACATCAAAGGGATCGTCAAACTTTTCATCCTCAAGCGCCGTGAAATCAATACCTGCCTGGG
>CANQNM010000067.1 GCA_947625265.1 uncultured Clostridia bacterium | reverse complement strand
TAAATCCTACGCCTACGCCCACCGAACCGGAAGAGGTTATTCCCATTGAAAGCCTGGAACTGGTCGGCCCCACCAACATGTATGTGGGGAAAAGCGCTCAGTTTACCGTCAAGGTAACACCCGAAAACGCCACTGAAAAATACACTCTGCACAACAGCAACGACCGCTACTCTACCATGACGGAGGACGGTTTGCTCACCGCCACCGGCAAAGGAATCACCACCGTCACAGTGGAAACCGAAGATCGCAGACTTACCGACAGCATCACTGTCAACATCAGTTACTATATCGCGGGCGTGGCGGTTACCGCCGATGACGACACCATTGAGGTGGGTCAGTCCACCACTCTGTATGCCTCAGTTCTCCCTGAAGGAACCCAGAACTCCGGCGTTTATTTCGTGTTTTCCTCGGCAATTTCCAAGGGCGCCGTCACCGTCTCGTCTAACGGGTACACCTGTAAAGTGACCGGCACCAAGCCCGGAATCGTTGCGATCACCGTCGGTTCTCAGGATCATACCAGCATCACCAAGACAATCTGGATCACCGTTAAAGAAAGCACCGCTCCCTCGGTCGCTTTTGAAAAAAGTTCGGTGTCTCTGCGGTCGGGGGACACTGCGAAACTGAACGTGTCCGCTAAGAACATCAGCGGAACGCTTACATACCAAAGCAACAACGAAAGCGTCGCCACAGTGGACAAGGACGGTACTGTTCACGCGCTCTTAGAAGGAGAAGCGGTTATCACCGTAACAGGATCGGGCAACGGCAAAACGGTCAGCGCCACCTGCACCGTCACCGTCACCGCTCCTTTGCCCGAGATTCAGCTTTCGACGTCCGAACTTCATCTGACACAGGGAGAAACCGCAAATGTCAATGCGTCCCTCCGAAACGCCACGGGAAAACTGTCTTACGAAAGCAGCGCTCCCAACGTGGTGTCGGTGAACGACGAAGGACTGCTGACCGCTCTGACTGCGGGAGAGGCAAAGATCACCGTTTCCTTTGCAGGAGCCCAACCGGCGGTTCTGAAGGTCGTTGTTTCGGAAAAAGCGGCGCCGGATACTCCGGACGTTCGGGATGTTCGCATCGTCCTTAAAAACAACGAATTGACCCTCACAGTGAATGAAGAAGGAGAGGTGGGCGCCGTTCTGGAGGGCGCCGAAGGCGTCCTTTCCTACGAAAGCAGCGCTCAAGACACCGTATCGGTAGACGAAAACGGAAAACTTCTGGCCAAGGCCGTTGGAGAGGCGATCATCACGGTATCCTTTGATGGTGCGGAATCCGTCACGTTGAGGGTGACGGTTGTCCCTACACAAGCACCCAACGAATAATCGCTCGACGTTTCTTTTCAGGCGATATGCTTATACACCTGTGTTGACATACAGGCGGGAGGTTTCTCTTCCCGCCTGTATGTCATTCGTCGGGCGATTTCCGGTCGTGAAAAATCCGATTGTTCTTTTTTCAGGTTTGACGCGAAAAAAGTCGAAAAAACCTTGCAAAAATTCGAAATATCTGCTATCATGGACTTGTATAAACACCGTGCTCGATTTTTACGGATTTTTACGGAACAAAGCGAAACAGGGCATTCGTAAACGGCACAAAAAGTTCGGGAACAACAAGGAAAGGAAATATCCAGAAATGAAAACAAGAAAAACACTCTCCGCTTTACTCCTCCTGCTTGCCGTACTGCCTGTAATCGCGCCCTTTGCCGTATATGGGGCTCCAACTGCCGTGAGTCTTTCCAATATGTCGGGAACCGTCTATCCCGGATGCCAATTGACGGTTTCGATTCTCGCTACCGGCGAAAACATTGAAAGCATTCAGGGCAATCCCATCGACTACGACCAAAAACAGTTGACCATGGTGGGAGAACCCACCACACGCATATCCGGCTGGAACATCACCAACGGTTCGGCCAATTTTCTGGCAATGCCCGCTTCCCTCTCGGCAAAAGGAATTTCAGGAAGGAACCTGGAACTGATCAGGTTCACATTTCAACTCAACGACAGTGTGAAAATCGGGGACACCGTCAGTCTGAAGGTTAACGGCGTAAAAATTGTCGCCTCCGAGTCCTACTCCGGAAACCTCACCTACACTGTAACCGTTACGGAAAAGCCCAAGAATACCAACTGCAATCTGATGACATTCTCCTGCAAAGAGGGAGCGTTCACCCCGGCGTTCAACGCAGAAAGTTCCAACAGCGACTATGCGATCACCGTTCCCAACTCTGTCACCGCTCTGCAACTCACCGCTATTCCCGCAAACAATCTGGCTACCTGTGACATTGAAGGCAACGAGAACTTTCAGGTTGGTCTCAACACGATCAAAGTGACCGTCACCGCTGAAAGCGGCGCGACAAGAGTCTATACACTGCGCGTCACCCGCAAAGAACCCCCTTCCACCAACGCTCTTCTTTCCGAACTGAATGTGGGCGACCGTACCCTCACCCCGGCGTTCTCACCGGAAATTTTTAACTATACTCTAACGGTACCGTCCGACGTCACCTCCATTGAGATTTCTCCCAAAACCGCACAGTCGGCTGCCACGTTTACCGTAGACGGAAATGAGGACCTGAAGGTCGGTGAAAACACCGTCACCGTTACTGTTCTCGCCGAAGACCGGAGTTCTTCCGAAACCTACACCGTCGTTGTTACGCGGGAGCGCCCGGTGGATACCGTCGCGGATCTGTCGGAACTTTCTTTTGGCGACTACGGATTCTCTCCCGCTTTTGACAAAACCGCCGAAACCCAGGAATACTCCGTGACCGTTCCCTATGAAGTGGAAGGAACCGATCTTCTGCGCGCCGTTGCGGAAAGTTCCTATGCCACAGTGAAAATCGACGCACAGACCCCTTTCACCATAGGTGAAAACGCCGTCACCGTCACCGTCACGGCAGAAGATCAAACCACTGTCAGAATCTACCGTCTGACAGTTACCCGTGAGGCGCGGATCCTTTCCTCTGTCGCGACTCTGAAAAGCCTCGTCTGCGACATCGGAGTCCTCGCGCCGGCATTCTCCCCTGAAAACACCGTGTACACGCTTCTTGCCGACCCGGACGCCCGCCTTGCCACCTTTTCCGCCATCACCTCTGATGACGCAGCGACAGTTCTTGCCACGTCCGCTCCGCTGCAAGTGGGAATGAACGAAATAAAAATTCCCTGCACCGCCGAAAACGGAACGGTTCTTGCCTACACCGTGTACGTCTTCGTTCCGGAAAAAAATGAAACAAGGCAACTGCTGATCAACGGCACCCCGACGGTCGGTCAAAAACTGACGCTGAACTTCACGGGAGACAGTTCCGGTGGAACATTCAGTTGGTATGTGGGTGATGTGAAGGTGGAGGGCGTCTCCTCCGACACCTATACGCTGCTCGCTTCGGACGTCAACAAAACGGTGAAAGCGGTGTTTACAGACGCCGACGGAAACGAGTGGACGTCCCAGGTACTCACCGTACTCGCGAAACAGCCCGGTTCCGCTCCAAACCACAGTTTTGACCGCACAGCACTGATCGTCACCATTTGCACCGCACTCATCGCCCTCTGCGTCGGAGTGACCGTAGGAATTTTCTTCACAAAGAGGAGATACATCGCGTATTGACGCTCTTTATGGGCGTTTCAAAGAAACCCGTTAAAAAACCGCCGTCTGTGAAATCCGTTGGATTTCACAGGCGGCTTTGTTTTCAGAAATGTCGGGCAAAAACCTTGAGGCCGATCCAAGCACAGCCGGGAAGATTTTTCTGGCAAATTCCTTTTGGACTTCCAAAAACACGCCTCCGGGCCGCGCAAAAGGCCAAAAAATCGGGAAAAATTTTTCAAAGAACCGGGGAAAACTTTTGGAAAGTTCCCCAAAAACGCTTATGAAGTTTGTCGCTTTTCAAAAAAATTCCTTCAAAAAATTTAAAAGAGTGTGATCTGTGCCCCCTCATCGCGCGATTCCTGGTTTTTCTCCGCCGCGGCGGGTTTTGGCGAACGCTTTTTGGACGCAGTCTCGCCGTCCGTCAGATTCCACAGACAGATCTGATTGGTTTCGGACAGACCGTCCAACACCTGGTTTCGCTCAAGCATTTCAAGAACCGCTTTGGTGGTTTTGGTGCGTTCCTGAAATTCCAGTTTTGAGAAGAACTCACCGCCCTCGTCCCTTGCCTGCACGATTTTATCCGCCGCGCTCTCCCCCAATCCGGGGAGGCAGTTGAACGGAAGACGGATCTTTCCGTCTTCAGGCAAAAAGCGTCTGGCGTCCGATTTGTACAGGTGTACCGGAAGATACTGTATGCCCCTTGCCATGCTTTCAAGCACAATCTGCATCGCAGCCAGCGTATCCCTGTCTTTCTGATTCTCCGTTTTGTTTTTGATCCGGTCGTCGATCTCATGCATCAGTTCCCGAACTTTTTCTTTTCCTCCGATCACAACCTGACCGTCAAAACCGTCGGGCGCAACCGAAAAATACGCAGCGTAGAACTCCAACGGTTTGTGAATCTTAAACCAGCCCAAACGGATGGCGGACATAACGTATGCCGCGGCATGAGCCTTCGGGAACATATATTTGATCTTCCTGCAAGAACCGATATACCAATCCGGCACTCCGTGTTCCCGCATGTGTGCCTCCCATTCAGGCGTCAGTCCTTTGCCCTTTCTCACGCTTTCCATGATCTTGAACGCTTCTGCATTGTCCAATCCGTAGCGAATCAGCGTCAGCATGATGCTGTCCCTGGTAGCCACCACCTGGGAAATATCGCAGACGCCGTCTTTGATCAAATCCTGCGCGTTGCCCGTCCAAACGTCAGTTCCGTGGGAAAGACCGGAAATTTGCAAAAGATCCGCAAAGTTTTTGGGTTGCGCTTCCTCCAGCATCTTCTGCGCAAAACGCGTGCCGAATTCCGGAAGTCCGTACGTGCCAATATCCGCATCAATGTCTCCTTTTTTCAGACCCAGCGGGCGAAGGGAGGTGAACAGTTCATAAACTTCCGGTGCATTCATCGGTACATCCATGACACTCAATCCCGTAAAGCGTTCCAACCACTTGTATTTGGTGGGAATATCATGTCCCAGTTCGTCCAATTTCAGAATGGTATCGTGCAGGAAGGCAAAAGCGAAATGGGTGGTCACTATGTCTGAATTGGGGTCGTCCGCGGGATGCTGAACCGGTGTAAAGTCGTATACGTCGTATTCCCTCGGAATCACCACAATTCCTCCGGGATGCTGTCCTGTAGTTCGTTTGACGCCCACGCAGCCGTTCACCAAACGGTTAATCTCCGCACGGTTCACAGAGACTCCCTTTTCATCCAGATACTTCATCACATACCCGTATGCCGTTTTTGAGGCAAGAGTGCCCAGAGTTCCGGCCCTGAAAACATTTTCATGCCCGAACAGATCCTCGGTGTATTTATGAACCTTTCCCTGGACTTCCCCTGAAAAATTCAGATCAATATCGGGGGATTTGTCTCCATGAAAGCCTAAGAAGGTTTCAAAAGGAATATCCTGTCCGTCTTGCGTCATCAACGTTCCGCATTTGGGGCAGCGTTTATCCGGCAGATCAAACCCAGAACCTACCGAGCCGTCTTCAATGAACTCCGAATACCGACACGACGGGCAGCGATAGTGCGGCGGCAGCGGATTCACTTCGGAAATTCCCGCCATCGTGGCCACAAACGAGGAACCAACCGATCCTCTGGAGCCCACCAGATAGCCTTCCGATTCGCTGAACTGCACCAGTTTCTGCGCAATCATGTACAGCACCGCGAATCCGTTGGAAATGATGGATTTCAGTTCCCGATCCAGTCTTTGCGATACCTGCGAGGGAACCGTTCCGTCAAACTCATACAGATCCCTTGCCCTTTTCAGGCACATGTTCTGCAAGTCTTCCTCCGCACCGTCCATTTTCGGCGTAAAAGTGCCGTCGGGAATGGGACGGATTTTTTCCATAGAATCGGCGATTGCCCGAGTGTTGGTAACAACCACTTCATATGCTTTCTGCTCTCCCAGATAAGAAAATTCCTCAAGCATTTCTTCGGTTGTTCTCAGATACAGTCCGGTTTCCCTGTCCGAATCGGCATATTTCATACCCTTTTGCAAAATCTGACGGTAAATTTCATCCTCTTTTTTGAGAAAGTGCGCGTCGCACGTGGCCACCACCGGTTTACCCAGTTCCTCCCCCAAACGGCAAATACGCCGATTGATATCCATCAGTTCCGCTTCCGAGGAAACCTTTCCCTGCGCGATAAGAAATCGGTTGTTGCTCAAAGGTTGAATTTCAAGGTAGTCGTAGTAGGACGCAATGTCCTTGACTGTTTCGGCCGGCATCCCGTCAAGAATGGCTCTGTAAAGTTGTCCCGCTTCGCAGGCTGACCCGACGATCAGTCCCTCTCTGTAACTGTCAAGAACGGTCTTCGGAACTCTTGGAACCCGGTGAAAATAGTCAAGGTAACTCATGGAAACAATTTTGTACAGGTTCTTCAGCCCCACAAGATTTTTAGCAAAAAGGATCATATGGTATACGGGCAATTTTTTGGGATCCGCTCTGTCGCTCATGGCAGACGCGATTTCCTCCAACCTGCCCACGCCCTCGCTCTTGAGCTGCGCACACATTTTGTCAAAGATCATCGCCAGCATTTCGGCGTCTTCAAAGGCGCGGTGATGGTCAAAATCCCCTAACTGATAGTGCTCGGCCAAAATATCCAATTTGTGTTTTTTCAAAGAGGGGTTCACATACTTGGACAGCGGCACCGTGTCGATGTAGGCGTTGGAGAAGGGCAATTTATACTCTTCGCAAACCTTGCGGATGAATCCTACATCGAAATTTGCATTGTGCGCCACAAGGATTCTTTCTCCCGCAAAGTCCAAGAACGCGCGCACAGCCTCCCTCTGAGACGGCGCGTCCGCTACCATCCCGTCTGTGATGCCGGTCAGTTTCGTGATTTCCTCGGGAATGTGCCGACCGGGATTGGCAAACGTTGAAAATTTTTCTTCGATTTTTCCGTTTCTGTACCTGACGGCGCCGATTTCCGTGATGGCGCATTGCGTCACCGAAAGGCCTGTGGTTTCAATGTCGAAAACCACAAATTCGGTGCCGTCAAGGCTTCCCTCGGCCTTTCCGTAGGCGGCTCTCGCGGTATCGTCTACGAAATACGCCTCCATACCGTACAGCACCTTCAAATCGGTCTTCACCGTGTTGTCCAACATCAGCGGATAGGACTGCACGTTTCCGTGATCGGTGACCGCGACGGTATCCCAACCCCATTCGCGCACAGTGTCCACCAAAAACTCAGGGATGATCAGCGCGTCCATGGTGGACAGATTGGTATGCAGATGCAGCTCCACCCGCTTTACCGGGGCGTCGTCGGTTTTTTTCACCCTTTTGACCTTTTCCATCAGACGGGCGTCCAGAATCAACTCTCCTGACTTGTCAAACCTGTCTGTTTTCAGATTTCCCACCACCGCGAGCGACAAATTGTACACCGTGACCATGGTCTGAACGCCCCTCTTGATGGTGCGCGACGATTTGGAGATCAACCGATCCAGTGCCTGACCCTCCTCGTCGTTGTTCACAACCAGTTTCACTGTCACAGAACTCACGTAGTCGGTCAACCCTATGGTCATCAGGATTCCGCTGTCCTTTTTAATCAGTTTGGACTCATAACTGTCCACCTGTCCCAAAACCGTCACCCCGTTCATGGGACGGTCCAACGCTCCGATGGCAACGGGAGTCTCCACATCGAAACTTTCGTCGCCATAGATTGGTTCTCTCTCATTGGTGTCAAGCGTCAAATGCCCCGCTCTGTAAACGCCAGGCGACAGTTCCTCCACCGTTTCCACCGTCTCCTTGACCGAAGTCACGAAGGGAAATTTCTTTGTCTCCTGTTCCGACTGCGCCTTCTTTTGGGAATTTGAAAGTTCGGGTGACGTCTCTTTCGACACGGGAAGCGCAAAACCTTCCTTCATCAGTTCTTTCAGCCGTTCCCTCTGCAATGCCGCGTGCGTCTCATATTCCTCCTGTGCGGTCTTGGTCTGTCGGATTCGAACCGAACAGTTCAGAGAAAACTCGCTTAAAATGATTTTCTCAAGAACCTCTGAAATTTTTCCCCTCTCCAGCAGGCTCAGTCCCCCGTCTCCCCACGGCAGGTACACGGTGATTTCATCCTTTTCAAAGTCATATGTATAATCGTCAAAAAAGCCTCTTGAAATCACGCCCACTCTCTCGGCTTCCCGCACCACTTCCCTGAAATACTCCCGTGTAAAGCAGTCGGCCGGGTATTCGGGCATCAAAAATACACTGTTCAAACCGTACGCCTCCAGAATGCCTTTCTCGACGCCGTACAGCAGTTCCTTCTTCACCGTCTTCGGAAGGGAAAAGGTGATCACAGCCACCCTTTTCTCCCTGTCCACCTTCCGGCGGATGTTGTATGCCTCTTTCAGCGTCTCTTTTTGCTCCTGTGTGGGTTGAAACCGTTTGAACAGTGAGAAAAAATCCCTGTTTTCATCCATTTTCAATTTCCTGTTCCGGGTCTTACCTGTTTGCCCATATGTGTTTTAAACAATCTTGTTCCAATTCGACTTCGTCTTTCCGGTCAAAACGTGAATACTATTCATTCTGCATGAATGAATAACGCCGTTCCATCCTATACAACATTTCCAGTCAATTTAACGCTCATCAGGAATATCCATCTCGGAAATCCCCATTTTCCTTAAAAATTCCGATGAATTAGATATCATGAAATTGACTCCCGATTTTTCGATTTTCCCATTCTATAACAAATATTGGTTATTGGTCTATTTCCTTCTGCGGTAAAGGCCAAAACACATTATGCACCAAAGTGCCGGGATCACTGCATATCCGGCATTCACCTGCCCATGATTGATAAGAACATATATGCCACCGGCAAATGTGAATATAGAATACAATTCCTAAGAATAAGCGAACTTTCTTCATCGCTGATCGCCGCGATACACCCTGATTAGACTACATTCTCTATTTTTCGTTTTTCAACTTCCGGGACTCCGGCCGTGCGGACATGCCGTCAAAGTCATGGCCGCCGATTTCGCGCAACTCTCCTTTATTCCGCAGCGTTCTCAGTTTTCTTCCTGTATGTTCAAAACCTCTTCCACCAGACGGTCCACCAAATTCTTCTCGGGAAGTTTTGAAAGAATCTTTCCTTTCCTGAAGAGCACCGCCTCACCTTTGCCTCCTGCGATTCCGACGTCGGCGTCCGCCGCCTCTCCCGGTCCGTTGACCACGCATCCCATGATGGCGACTTTCACCGGTTTTCTCAAGTTGACATTCGCCATTCGCCGTTCAAACTCCTCGGCGATTCCGATGATGTCCACCATGGTTCTGCCGCAGGTGGGGCAAGAAACCAGTTCCAATTTTCCCTTTCCAAAACCCAGCGCCTCAAGAATTCTTTTTCCGCACTCCACCTCTTTGACAGGGTCGGCGGTCAGGGAAACCCGCAGCGTGTCCCCAATGCCGCAAAGAAGCAATCCGCCAATACCCGCCGCGCCCTTTGTCTCGCCCAATCGAACGGTACCAGCTTCGGTAACGCCCAGATGCAGCGGGTATGAGCACCTCTCTGCAATCAGACGGTTGGCGGCCGCCATCTTATAGGGTGAAGAAGATTTCACAGCTAAAACGATTCTGTCAAAATCAAAATTTTCAAGAATACGTACATTCTCAAGAGCGCTGTCGCACAACGCCTCGGGCGTCACGCCGCCGTACTTCTCCAACTGCTTTTTCTCAAGCGAGCCGCTGTTGACGCCTACGCGAATTGCGATATTCTTCTGTCTGCACGCATCCACTACCGCTTTGATGCGCTCGGGAGATCCGATGTTTCCCGGATTGATCCGGATTTTGTCGGCACCCGCATAGGCCGCTTCCACAGCCATCCTATAGTCAAAATGAATATCCGCCACGATGGGCATGACGATGTCGCTTTCCTTCAGCCGGGCAAGAATACGCACGTTGTCCATATCGGGAACGGTCATGCGCACGATGTCGCACCCTGCCTCCTGCAAAGCCTTCATCTGAGCATAAATGCCCTCGTACCCCCGTGCGGTAGTCATCGACTGCACCGTCAACGGTGCGTCGCCGCCGATATACAGTTGACCCACCCGAATCTTTTTGCTTGCCCTTCGGATTTCATTGTAGTTGTTCATATACCCATTCCTCTTCAATCCTCATTCATCGGAACAGTCCGACAATATCCTTCACAGTCACTAACGCCATCAGCGCCAGAAGCAGAACAATTCCCACAAAATGAATTGCCGCCTCGTATTTCTGAGGAATCGGACGCCTGAAGATCAATTCGATAAACTGAAAGAACAGCCTTCCGCCGTCCAGTGCCGGCACCGGCAGCAGATTGAACAATCCCAGATTCGCGGAAATGATCATGGCCAAATATATAAACGAGTTGCGCCCCTGTCCGCTTTTGGCGGTGACATCCTGCGTGATTGCCTCCCCCACAACACCCGCGGTGCCCACAGGCCCTGAAATCTGCTCAATGCCGTACCGGCCGGTGATCAGATCAAACAGCGACTCATATATCATTTTGACCGACAAAATCATCTCCCGTCCCACATTTTTCGTCACGTTTCTAAAATTCTTCGCTTCCACGTTATAGTAGAAATCCCTCAGTCCGTAAATCACTCCGCTCTCCAATTCCACAGGGAACAAAACATCCTCCAATGGAATCTTCTCACCGTTCCGAAGCACTTTTAAATCCACCCGAACCGCCACGGCCTTTTCATTCTCTATCACCAGATCTCTGTCGTTCCCTCCGGCTCTGAAAAGTTCGTAGACGATCTCCTGCCCGGTGTAGACCCTTGTTCCGTTGATCGTCAGGATTTGGTCTCCCACCTCTAAGGCATTCACGCATTTGTCGGATATTGCATTTTCGGGAAACTTCATAACCGTCGTTCCGTAAAGTCCGGGCATTGTCAGAATGTACGCAAGCGCAAGAAGCAGCGCCAGAAAAAGATTCATCGCGCCGCCCGCCGCCGTGATGATCATCCTCTGCCATACCTTCTTCCTATTGAAAGCGTTGGCGTCGGCAGATTCCTCGTCCTCGCCCTCCATGGAGACGAATCCCCCGATGGGCAGGGCACGCACGGCATAAAAAATTCCTGTTTTTTTTGAGGTTTTTCCCCAGATTTTCGGCCCCATTCCGATGGAAAATTCCCTCACCGTCACTTTAAAAAGGCGCGCGGTAAGGTAGTGCCCCAACTCATGAATGAAGATCAGCACTCCAAACAGCAAAACTGTGGCAAGAACTGTGACAATCACCGATAAGGCCTTGTTTTCCATCACTTTAGCGAAAAATCCGACGTCAGAAAAAAGTTGCATCTGTCTCTCCTATTCGTTTCTACCGTGCGCCGGTGCTCTTCCGGGCGTCCGCAAGCGCGCGCACCCGCTCTTCGGCCTCTTCTCCCGCAAGGCAAATTTCCTCCAGAGAAGGGTCTGGACGGTTTTCAAATTCGGTCGTGACCCGCTCCACCAACTCGGCAATTTCTGTAAAAAAGATTTTTCCCTTGAGAAAAAG
>CANQNM010000066.1 GCA_947625265.1 uncultured Clostridia bacterium | reverse complement strand
ATGGCCAGTGGAATTCACTGCGGAATCCGCAAAAATCGAACCAAAAAGGATTTGGGGTTGATTTACAGTGAAAAAGAGGCGGCTGCCGCCGCTGTGTATACCACGAATCTTGTGAAGGGTGCGCCGTTAACTGTGACGAAAGAACACCTTGAAAACGGTTTTGCGCGGGCAATTGTCTGCAACAGCGGAAACGCCAACACTTGCAATGCCGACGGAGTGGATGTGGCGCGGAAGATGTGCGAGATCACGGCAGAGGAGTTGCACATCGCATCGCAGGACGTGATCGTCGCTTCTACCGGTGTGATTGGTCAGAAACTGTCCCTTGACCCCATTGCCAAGGGAATGCCTTTGCTGATAGAAGAACTTGGAAACCACAGTGATTGGGCGGCGGAAGCGATCATGACCACAGATACCGTGAAAAAAGAGGTTGCCGTGGAATTTGAGATCGGCGGAAAGGTATGCCGTTTGGGGGGCATTGCCAAGGGATCGGGGATGATTCATCCCAATATGGCAACCATGCTGGTGTTTCTCACCACCGATTGCGCGATATCTCCGCAAATGCTTCAAAAAGCCCTTTCGGGAGACGTGGAAAAGACTTTCAACATGATCTCGGTTGACGGGGACACTTCTACCAATGATATGGCGGTGATTCTTGCGAACGGAATGGCAGAGAATCCTCCCATACATGCGGACGGAAAAGATTTTGAAGATTTTATGCGTGCGCTGAATACCGTGACCGTGACGCTTTGCAGAATGTTGGCGGGCGACGGAGAGGGCGCGACAAAACTTTTGGAGTGCACCGTCGAAGGCGCAAAAGACCAAAAGACTGCCAGGACAGTTGCCAAGAGCGTGGTATGCTCGTCTCTTACAAAGGCCGCTATGTTCGGTGCAGACGCCAACTGGGGCAGGGTACTGTGCGCTATCGGCTATAGCGGCGCTGACGTTGATCCGGAAAAAATCGACGTTGCTTTCGTGTCTGCCGCCGGCAGAGTGGAAGTCTGCAAAAATGGCGCGGGTCTTGATTTTTCCGAGGAAATTGCCAAAAAAGTACTTCTTGAAAAAGAAATCGAGATCTGTGTGGATCTGAAGGACGGAGAGGAACGCTCCAAAGCATGGGGCTGCGATCTCACTTACGACTATGTAAAAATCAACGGGGACTACAGAACCTGAACGCTGTTATACAAAAGGGGGAACGGTTATGGCGCTGAGACTGAACAACGCCGAGAGGGCGGAGGTGCTGACGCAGGCACTGCCCTATATACAAAAATACACCGGCAAGATTGTGGTAGTGAAATATGGCGGAAACGCCATGATCAACGAGGAATTGAAAAATCAGGTCATGCAGGATATCATTCTTCTGCGTCTTGTAGGCGTAGAAGTGGTTCTTGTACACGGAGGCGGACCGGAAATCACCGAGGTCCTTGCAAAATTCGGAAAGAAAACCGAATTTGTGGATGGACTGAGAGTCACCGATAAAGAAAGCGCTCAGATTGTCCAGATGGTGCTTGCTGGAAAAGTCAACAAAAATCTGGTCAACCTGCTTCAGGCGAAGGGCGGCAAAGCCATTGGAATTTCGGGCATTGACGGCGGAATGATCAAGGCAAAGGTGAAAGATGAACGCATAGGATATGTGGGAGAAATCACGGACATCGACGTTGGTCCCATTTTGACGCTGCTTGAAAACGGTTACATTCCTGTGGTATCCACCGTGGGATGTGACGGTTATGGAAATGTGTACAACATCAATGCCGACACAGCGGCTTCCGGAATTGCCGGTGCACTGGGTGCGGAAAGAATGTTTGCGTTGACCGACATTGCGGGGGTGATGACCGACAAAAACGACCCCACAAGCGTACTGAGAAGCATCACAGTAAAGGAAGCGAAAGAACTTCTTTCGACAGGTGTGATCAGTGGGGGAATGATTCCAAAAGTGCAAAGCTGCATTGAGGCCATTGAAAAAGGCGTGAAGCGGGTGATCATTATGGACGGCAGAGTGCCCCACTCCATTCTCATGGAGATGCTGACGGACGAGGGCGCGGGTACGATGATTCACCGTGCAAACGATGAGTAGTGACGGAGGGAAAAATGAATACCATTGAGAAAGAACAGGCGTATATTGTTCACAGTTATAATCGCTTTCCGATTGCTCTGAAAGAGGGAAAGGGAGCGCTCGTATGGGATGAAACAGGGAAGGAATATATCGATCTTGCAGCGGGTATTGCTGTAAATACTTTCGGATACGGGGACAGGGAGTGGCTGAAGGCTGTAAGCGATCAGGCTGGAAAACTTCAGCATACCTCCAACTATTTTTACAACGCTCCCTCTTCGGATCTCGCGGAACTTCTGTGCAAAAAGAGCGGAATGGAGAGAGTGTTTTTCAGTAATTCCGGAACGGAAGCCAACGAGTGCGCCATCAAGGCGGCAAGAAAATATGCGAGAGATACTTACGGGGAATCGCGGTATGAAATCGTCAGTTTGGTAAACAGTTTTCATGGCAGAACCTATGGGGCACTGGCGGCCACCGGCCAGGAACAGTTTCACATAGATTTTGCGCCCATGCCCTCTGGGTTTTCATACATTCCTGCGGGGGATTTGAATGCTCTTGAGGCAAAACTTCAGGAGAAAAAGGTTGCCGGCATCATTTTTGAACCGATTCAGGGGGAGAGCGGCGTTATACCTTTGGACGGAAATTTTGTGCGTGGAATGGCAGAACTGGCAGAGAAATATGATGCGCTCCTGATTGCCGACGAGGTGCAAACGGGCAACGGCAGAACGGGAAAATATTTTGCTTATATGCACTGGAATATTCAGCCGGATATTGTCACCACCGCCAAGGGTTTGGCTGGTGGACTGCCTATTGGCGCGACGCTGTTCGGTAAAAAGGCAAAGGGCGTGCTGACACCTGGTAAACAGGGCTCGACCTTTGGCGGAAATCCTGTGGCGTGCGCAGGCGCGCTGTCGATTGTTTCAAGAATCGACGGGAAAATGATGAAAGGAGTGGAGGAACGGGCGGCATTCATTGTCGGAAAATTGAACGGCGCGCCGGGCGTCAGATCGGTTTCGGGCATGGGATTGATGATCGGCATTGAGACGGAGAAAAAGGCGGGAGACGTGGTGAACGAGTGCCTTGAAAACGGAGTGATCGTTATCACCGCCAAAGACAAAATCCGGTTGCTGCCTCCCTTGAATATTCCGTATGATCTGCTTGAAAAAGCGCTGAACGTTCTTTTAAAGGCGGTAAAGATCTGAAAATAGAGATTTTGACTTTCAGCGGCCTGAAACTTCCGGATCGTGGTGTGAAGCGCAGGTTACAAAATTCCTGTTTTTCAGTGCCTTTCCATCACGTACGGTGAAGGATTTCTGAGAGGATTCTATGAAAAATATCTGTTTGATTTCGGAAAATATTTGATCATGCATGCAGTGGCGATAGGGATAGGATGAGTGGTCTATATGATCGCATTATATCCGTTTAAGATTCTGCTATCGCCGCTGGCACTGATGGGAAGGATCCTGCGCTTTGTCTTCGGCGCATTGGAAACGGTGGCCGGATTTTTAGTTCTCCCTGTTCTAAAGGACATAAAATAGATAAATATACACAAAAAATCGTTTGGTACTGATCGGGAAATATAGTACGGAACGAATACGGAGGGCTATACAAAATCTACGGCAACCGGAAAAGGTACGGTCATAAACACAAAAACGGAAAGGAATTATGAACGGATGAATCTAAAGGGTAGGGATTTTTTAAAACTTCTTGACTTTACAGCGGAGGAGATTTTTTTCCTTCTGGATCTTGCCGCGGAATTAAAGGCTAAAAAAAAGGCAGGCATTCCCCACAGACTTTGTGAAAACAAGAATGTGGCGCTTATTTTTGAAAAAACCAGCACAAGAACCAGATGCAGTTTTGAAGTTGCCGCGCACGATCTGGGAATGGGGGTGACGTATCTTGACCCTTCGTGCTCTCAGATTGGTCGAAAAGAAAGCATCGCAGACACCGCACGGGTACTTTCCTCGATGTTCGACGGAATCGAATATCGGGGATATGGACAGGAAATTGTTGAGAAACTGGCCGAATTTTCCGCTGTACCTGTGTGGAACGGGTTGACCAATGAGTTTCACCCCACACAAATTCTTGCCGATTTTTTGACGATCAGAGAGCATTTCGGATATTTAAAAGGCATCAATTTTGTCTATATGGGCGACGCTCGCTACAACATGGGAAATTCGTTGATGGTTGGCTGTGCGAAACTTGGTTTGAACTTTACGGCCTGTGCGCCTGAAGGCTACTTCCCCGATGAGAAACTTGTTGAAAAGTGCAGGGAGGAGGCCAAAAAAAGCGGTGCGATCCTACGGTTTTCAACCAATCCGGAGGAAGCTGTGCGAAATGCGCACGTGGTCTACACCGACGTATGGGTGTCCATGGGCGAGCCTTTCGAAGTCTGGAGAGAACGTATAGACGCTCTTCTTCCCTATCAGGTAAATGAAAAGTTGATGAGGGCAGCCTCTGAGGATGCGGTTTTTATGCACTGTCTGCCCTCGTATCACAATCATGAAACGGCGATTGGCAAGGAGATCGGTGAAAAATTTGGCTTAGAAGCATTGGAAGTCACCGAGGAAGTTTTTGAAGGAAAGCGCGCCATTGTATTTGAGGAAGCTGAAAACAGGATGCACACCATCAAAGCGGTGATGGCTGCTACGCTTTCGAATGTGCCGAATAGTCCCGTAGATTGAAATAAGGGTATTTCGGGTGAAAGGATTTTTCAGGTATGGAAAAAGGGTATCTTGTGCTGGAAGACGGCAGTGTGTTTGAAGGACATCTGATAGGATCTTTGAAGGACACGGTTGGCGAGGTGGTTTTCACTACCGGTATGTGCGGATATATTGAAACACTGACGGACGAAAGTTATGCGGGACAGATTGTTCTGCAGACTTTTCCGATGATTGGAAACTACGGAATCATACCCGAGGATTTCGAGGGAATAAGCGCTGTGAAGGGTTATATTGTGCGGGAACTCTGTGATACGCCCTCCAATTTTAGGAGCGCCGGAACTCTTGGGGAATATCTCAAGAAAGAAGGAATTCCGGGTCTGTGCGATGTAGATACGCGGGCGGTGACGCGCCATATTCGCGATAAGGGAGTGATGAACGGCACTATATGCAAAAAAGTTCCTGATGATCTTGAATATGTGAAGAATTACAGGGTGGGACAGGTTGTGAGAAATGTGACCACCGATGAAAAAAAGGTTTTTTCGGCATTGGGAGAGGAAAAATTCAGCGTTGCGCTGATGGATTACGGAGCAAAAAACAACATTGTGAGGAGTTTGAGGAAAAGAGGATGCAAAGTTACGCTTTATCCTTCCTTTACACCCGCAGAAGAGGTTTTAAAGGATTGCCCCGACGGGATCATGCTTTCAAACGGTCCGGGAGATCCGGCGGACTGTGTGTTTGAAATCGAACAGGTATCGAAGATGCTTGGGAAAAGGCCAATTTTCGGAATATGTCTGGGGCACCAGTTGCTGGCGCTTGCGGACGGCGGAAAGACTATAAAACTAAAATACGGGCATAGGGGAGTGAACCAACCGGTGCGGGAAGTGTGCGGGGGACGCACGTATATCACCAGTCAAAACCATGGGTACGCCGTTGTTGCCGACAGCGTTCCTCACGGAAAACTTAGTTTTGTAAATGCCAACGACGGAAGTTGTGAGGGAATGGACTACCCGGATTTTTGCGCATTTACTGTGCAGTTTCACCCTGAGGCCTGCTCGGGGCCAAAGGATACCGACGGACTTTTTGACCGTTTTATAGAAATGATGAAGGGGGCATGTACATGCCAAGGGATCTGAGTATCAAGAAAACGCTGGTGATCGGTTCCGGACCGATCGTCATCGGACAGGCAGCGGAATTTGACTATGCAGGTGCGCAGGCGTGCAGGGTTTTGAAAAGCGAAGGGGTCAACGTGGTACTCTGCAATTCCAATCCCGCCACCATCATGACCGATAAGACTATGGCGGACGAAATTTATCTGGAACCGCTTGACTCTGCAACTGTGAAAAGGATTATTGAAAAAGAAAAACCCGACAGCCTCCTTGCAGGTTTGGGTGGGCAGACGGGCCTGACCATTGCAAGCGAACTGTACAGGGAAGGATTCTTGGAAAGTCATCATGTGCGCCTGATCGGTTCCGACGCGGAGGCCATAGACAAGGCAGAGGATCGGCAGCTGTTCAAGGAGACGATGGCGCGTATCGGAGAACCCACTGTTCCTTCGGAGATTGCCACAACGGTTGACCAGGCGGTAAAAGAAGCGGAGAAGATCGGGTATCCCGTGATCATCCGTCCCGCATTTACATTGGGCGGTTCCGGAGGGGGCGTAGCATATAACAGCGAGGAGATGGCTCTCGCCGCAGAAACCGGACTGGACGCTTCGCCTATTCATCAGATACTCGTGGAGAAATACATCTTCGGATGGAAAGAAATTGAATTTGAGACGATGCGGGACAGCATTGGAAATGTGATTGCCGTATGCTCCATGGAAAATGTGGATCCCGTGGGCATTCATACCGGTGACAGTGTGGTAGTGGCGCCGGCACTGACGCTTTCGGATAAAGAATTTCAGATGCTTCGTTCGGCGTCCCTGCATATTATCTCGGAACTGGGCATCGTCGGCGGGTGCAACTGCCAGTTCGCACTGGATCCGGTGAGTTTTGAGTATGCAGTGATCGAGGTGAATCCCCGTGTTTCCCGTTCTTCGGCGCTTGCCTCCAAAGCCACGGGCTACCCTATTGCAAAAATCACAGCGAAAATTGCCTTGGGGTACACACTTGAAGAAATTCCCAACGACATCACGAAGAAAACCTGCGCCTGTTTTGAGCCGACCTTGGATTATGTGGTTGTAAAGTTCCCCAAATGGCCGTTTGATAAGTTTGCGGGGTGTGACAGAAGTCTCGGCACGCAGATGAAAGCGACGGGGGAAGTCATGGCTATCGCACCGACTTTTGAGATGGCGCTGATGAAAGCTGTTCGCGGTGCAGAGATCTCTTTGGACACGCTGAATTTTTCAAGTAATGATAAAAGAAGTTTTGAACAGCGTCTCAAAAAGACAGACGATCACCGTTTGTTTACCATTTTTGAAGCGTTGAAAAATGGCGTGAGCATTGAAAAGCTCTACGAACTCACCCGGGTGGATCGCTGGTTTTTAAGTAAACTTCAGAATTTGGCGGCGTATGAGAACAGAATTTCCGGCAAAGTTCTTTCAAAAACCGAATATCTGGAGGGAAAGAATTTTGGGTATACGGACAAGGCGCTTCTTCGGATTTCCACCAAACCTTTGCCGGCCGAAAAACATTTTGTATACCGTATGGTGGATACCTGTGCGGCGGAATTTGACGCCGAAACTCCCTATTTCTACTCTACCTGCGACGGCATCTGCGAGGCGAGCGATTTTCCGCGGTCAGGAAAGCCTGTGGTGATGGTTTTGGGCTCCGGCCCCATACGCATTGGACAGGGAATAGAGTTTGACTATTCTTCGGTGCATTGCGTGCGCACCCTGAAGGAAATGGGGTACGACGCGGTTATTGTGAACAACAATCCGGAAACGGTGTCTACCGACTACGACACCGCTGACAGGCTGTATTTCGAGCCTCTGTGTCCTGAGGATGTGATGAATATTATCCGGGTGGAAAAACCTGTGGGCGTTGTGGTAGCTTTCGGCGGACAGACCGCCATCAAACTCACCTCGTATCTTGACAGACAGGGCGTTCGGATTCTGGGAACTTCTGCCGAAGGAATCGACATTGCCGAGGACAGAGAAAAATTTGATAAACTCCTTGAAAGATTTTCAATTCGCCGTCCCAGCGGCAGAGGAGTGAAGACCATGGAGGAGGCGGTGAATGCCGCAAAGGATCTGGGACTTCCTGTGTTGCTTCGTCCTTCCTACGTCATCGGTGGGCAGAACATGCGTATTGCGCACACCGAAGAGGAAGTGGTTCGCTATATGGAGAAGATTCTTTCGGGCGGCATTGAAAACCCGGTTCTGGTGGATAAATATATGATGGGTACCGAACTGGAAGTGGATGTGATTTCGGACGGGGAGTCTGTGCTGATCCCGGGTGTCATGGAACACATTGAGCGCGCAGGTGTGCACAGCGGCGATTCCATCGCGGTATATCCGCCGTACAATCTCAATGACCGTATGATGAAAAAGGTGGTTGAGAGTTCCGAAAAACTGGCGTTGGCTCTGGGAACAAAAGGATTGGTCAACATTCAGTATCTTATTTACGGAGGGGAACTGTACGTCATAGAAGTCAATCCCAGGGCTTCCAGAACTATTCCCTACATCAGTAAAGTCACAGGTGTACCCATGGTTGGTCTTGCCTCCAGAGTGATGGTGGGAGAGAAACTTGCTGATTTGGGTTACGGCGTGGGACTTTACAAGACGCCTCCTTATTTTGCTGTAAAAGTTCCGGTTTTTTCCTTCGAAAAACTGATGGATGTGAACTCTTATCTCGGGCCTGAGATGAAATCTACAGGAGAAGTTCTTGGCATTGGAAAAACCCTGGAGGAAGCGCTGTTTAAGGGTCTGCGTTCGGCTGGTTTTAAAACCGAGAAACCGGACGGAAGGAAGGTTCAGGGAGCACTGGTCAGCGTGGACAGTCACGATCAGCGGGAAATTGTCGGACTTTGCAAACAGATCGACGATTTGGGCTATGCGCTGTACGCTACTACCGAGACTGCTGAATCCATTCGATCTCTCGGCATTGATGCCATGACCGTTGGGGATATCGGAAACGAGTCCTTTAGATTGATGGAAGAGGGGAAAATCGCTTTTATCGTTTACACAGGCGCTCTTGCTGACGAAACGCTCAACGATTATATTGCACTTCACAGAAAAGCGGTTCAACTGTCTATTCCGTGTTTCACCTCGCTTGACACTGCAGCGGCATTCTGCCGTACAGTGCGGGCAGGATACACCGAGAACAACACGGAACTGGTGGATCTGAACGCGATGCGTCAAAAGAAAGAGTTGCTGTCTTTTACGAAAATGCAGGCGACGGGAGACGACTATATCTTTTTTGAAAATTTTGACGGTAAAATCACCTGCCCCGAATCGCTGTGCATCAGTCTTTGCGACAGAAACCGAGGCATCGGCGGATATGGAATGGTGCTTTTGGAGAAATCGGAGATTGCCGATATCAGGATGCGCATATTCAACAGGGACGGCAGTGAAGGAAAGATGGCGGGAAACTGTATACGCTGCGTGGGAAAGTATGTTTATGACAAGGGAATCGTAAAATCCGACTGTTTGACGGTGGAAACCGCAAGCGGAGTGAAAAAACTTACCCTTTACACATCCGACGGTTTGGTGACCTACGTTGATGTGGATATGGGGGAAGTGGATTTTGATCCCAGGCACCTACCCACAACCCTAAAGGGCAGCGAGATTGTGAACCAACCTTTAAAGGTGGGAGAAAAAATCTACGAAATCACCTGCCTTTCGGTGGGAAATCCCCATGCAGTGACATTCCTTGAGCGTGTGGATCCTCTGAATCTTCAGGAAATTGGCCCACTCTTTGAGAATCATTCTGCCTTCCCCGAAAGAATTAACACGGAATTTGTCCGGGTTGTCAATGAATGTACCCTGAAGATGCGGGTATATGAGCGCGGCAACGGGGAAACTCCCGCATGCGGGACGGGTGCCTGCGCTGCGGTGGCCGCGGCGGTAAAAAACGGTTTTTGCCGCGAGGATACCGACGTTACGGTGAAGGTAAGAGGTGGAGATCTGGTCGTCCGGTGCAGCGAAGGTAAAGTTACCCTGTCCGGTGACGCCGTGAAAATTTATGAGGGAACGGTGGAAATTTGAATTTTTCCGAACACACAGAAAAGACGTCCGCATCGTCTGATTGTGATGGGAAAAAGGTGAATTTTGCCGGAAGACGAGAAACACTTTAAAACATGGGAAAAATCGCGACAGACTTCGTTTGCCGCGATTTTTGTTAAAGGGTTAAATTTTATTTTTGCATTTTATTTTAAAGGGGACTTTTACTTGACAATCGGAGAAAAAAACGTTACAATGTGGCATGAAAAAAGAATCGCGGGGCAGACTCTTTCAGAAGAGAGGTGAACACATGGCGAAGATTCGTTTAAACGAAAACGAGGAAATTGTAAAGACAGTAAAAGAAGGACTGAAACAAAAGGGCGGATATTGTCCTTGCAGGAAAGAAATCAGTCAGGACAATAAGTGTATGTGTAAAGAATTCAGGGAACAGATTGCCGATCCAAATTTTGAAGGGTATTGCCACTGTATGCTTTATTACAAGGAAAAAGAATCGGGGGATTCAAAGAAAGAGGAAGAACGTAAACCCTGAAAAATGTTTGTTTGGATACAGAATTCTGCAATCGGCACATTTTGTAGGGATTTGCATGAAATTTCAGTTTTTGAAAATTAAACGAACAAAATCTGTGAGAATCCAGAAAGGAATGATGATAAAGTGAAAGTCACAAGGGAAAATTTTGAAGAGGAAGTATTGAAAAGTCAGCAAACGGTGCTTCTGGATCTGTACGCCGATTGGTGCGGTCCCTGTAAGATGCTTTCTCCAATTTTGGAGGAGATTGCACGGGAACGTGAGGATCTGAAAGTCTGCAAGATCAATGTGGACGAGGAGGAGGAGTTGGCAGCGTCGTTTGGAGTGAACAGCATCCCCATGTTGGTACTGATGAGAGACGGAAAGGTGCTTTCCACGGAACTGGGATACAGACCGAAGGAGGCAATTCTTCGTTTTATCGACCAGAAATCATTTTCTTAAAATCGTGTGTGCAGTGGGAATACGGGAAAAGACGGAAAACACTTCTTCGGGGGTTTTGGAATTCTCCGGATGGGGTGAGCAGAGAACTTAAAATCGGGCGGTTCGAAGGGAACTGCCCGATTTTAGCGATTTTATACGGTATTTTTTTTGCTTGACATCTTTCTTTGCGCCATCACCAACCCGTAGTATATTCCGTTGCTGTTGCGCATCAGTTCCTCATGCGTGCCTGTTTCGGCAATTCCGCCGTTATCAAGAACGACGATCCTTGTGGCGTTTCGCAGGGTGGAAAGCCGATGAGCAATGGCAATGGTGGTTCTTCCTTCAATCAGTTTCTTGAGAGTTTCCTGAATTTGTTTTTCGGTTTCAGTGTCAAGGGCGGACGTTGCTTCGTCCAAAATGAGGATTTTTGGGTTGAGAAGTACGGCTCGCGCAATGGCGATGCGCTGCCGTTCCCCGCCTGAGAGGGTACACCCTTTTTCACCCACGTATGTGTCGTAACCGTCTTGCATCTTCATGATGAAATCATGAGCCCCTGCCATTTTTGCGGCGGCGATGATTTCCTCGCCTGTCGCATCCGGTTTTGCATACGAAATATTTGCCCGTATGCTTCCAGCAAAAAGAAATGTTTCTTGAAGAACCGCCCCGATGCTTCTTCTCAGGCATGCGGGATGCAGATCCTTTATGTCCTTGCCGTCGATGAGCACTCTGCCTTCCTCGGCGGTATACAGGTGCATCACCAGATTGATG
>CANQNM010000065.1 GCA_947625265.1 uncultured Clostridia bacterium | reverse complement strand
GACGCGGGGCAAAGCCCCGCATAAGACTTTGTCTTCACTTTGACCGGCACGGATTTTCCCGCGCCGGTTTTTTGCGCCTTTGCACGTTCTTTTTCTTCCGCGTTTCCGACTGTGTCCCTAAGAGCGTTCTCCCACGCAGATGATATCGGTGAGTCTTCTCTGCTCTTCGCGGTTTGCAGAACGGATCTGTTCCCCGTTCAGGTATGCCTGAGAACTGTCTCCGCCATCCATGTTGTAGGCGGCAACACAACCCAACTCTTTCATAAGCAGCGCCAACTGCTCGATATACATTCCGTAAAGATTGGTTTTACGCCCGTCAACTTCAATTGTTTTTCGTCCGTCCACCACTACCAGCGCGTAGTGTCCCGGTGCATAATATCCCATGGCGGTGCGGGGATCCATTTCCCCAAGCAAATTGCTGTCAATGTCGTTTCGAAAATTGCTGTCTGCATCTAAAAGTCCCGGCCCGAAATTCCAGATCTGATAGGGCTTTTTTTCACTGATATATGTCCAGTCATAGGTCTGGGGTGTGAAAATTTCCATTGTCCCATCATAATAAAGCACGCAGACATCTCTCGTAATCGTATCGCCTTTTCTTAAAAGCGTACCGTTTCTCAATGCCACGCGACAGTTTTCCCTGCTGCCCGTATAGTCTCCGTTCACCGCGCCGATCACCGGGTTTCCGCTGTAACTTTCGGCTTGTTCCACATATGTCTCAAGAGACGCATAGGATTCGGCCTGGGTAAAAAGGTTTCTGATGTTGCGCACATAGATGTCGTAGTCATAGTACCGCATAGCGCAGAATTTTCCTTTTTCCTCACAGTAAACCGAGGTGTTCACTTCCCGGACGGTCATATAAATGTCGTGGCTCCGGTAGAGTGCGAGATAGACGGATTCGCTTTCGTCATACAAAGAAAGGTGCTGATCCTTTGCGTATTGCCGGATCTCCCTGTCACTTTGCAGGTTCACGATGCTCCGGTTCTGCAGAAACATCTCGGGAAAAGCGCTGCCGAAATCGCCGGAGGTGTCGAGGGCGATCTGTCCGCAAACAGTACAGCGCCCGGTTCCGTCGGGTGTGTGGTCGGTTTTGGGCGTGCGGTCGGCGATTTTCTCCTCACCGCAGGCCGTGCAGCGATAAAGGGTGTACCCCTCTTTTTGACAATCGGGGAAAGTCACCGTGCCGCCGTCGAAGGTATGCTCCTTTTTAGGCGTCGCTGAACCGAAGGCAACGATTTTCTGGCAATCGTCGCAATACCAGTCGCCGGAATAGCCCTCTTCTTTGCAGGTTGCCTCTTTTTGTCCCAACAATTGCAGGTGTTCATGGCCGGTGGCGGGAATCTCTCTGCCCTTTTCCACAAGCGTTCCGCATACCCCGCAGTACCTGTCGCCGGTGTAGCCCGTTTCGGTATCGGAGGGTTCCCTGTTTCCCGAAAGATAAAATTCTCCGTGCCCCCTTGCCGGAAGATCGTCCGCCCTGGTCTTGGCGCCGCAGGAACAACTGTATATCGTATATCCGTCTTCCGTGCAGGTTTCCTTTTTTTGAAATTCAATTTTCCAATCGTGGGAAAGATGCTGCTTGTTTTCGCCGGTCCCGGAACTTTCCCGACTTTCACTGCTTTCAGAATTTTCAAAACTTTCAACGCCGCCGTGCATACCCCGAATAGGATGAATATGGTAAAAATAGTTGAATGTCACAAGGATAACCGCCGTCAAAAGAATACCTGAAAGCACCATCACCCACACCGGAGTTTTCTTGCTTTTTTTCATACGCATCTCCTTTTTGCCGGCCCTTTCCGCCGGATTCTTTGCAAAGGTTCTCTTTACTATTTACTATAAGGATGCTCTTTTTATACGGTTTTTTCCCGAATATTCTCTCTTTTTAGATCATATTTTCGGTATTCCCATTATACTTGCTATATAAATACAATTTTTAAATAAAATTTTATAAATTTGAGAATATATTTGTTTTTCTATAAAAAGCAAAAAATCTCCCGTGCTTCCCTTGGCGCGCCTTGGAAGCGTTGATTTACGCATCAAGGCGCGGGACAGTTCAAAATTCAAAATCTGTAAAGTGTAAAGACTTTCCGAATAAAAAAGCCAATCAAAGGGCGCAGGCCTTGAAACCGCCTGCGGGCGCGCGTTCGGAGCGCCGTACTGGAAACGCCGTCGATCAAGGTAAAGAGGCGGGCAAAATTTCTCCGTACAAAATGTGTGGGCGCAAAACCAAAAGGTCGAACAGGAAAAAAACAAAAAGGAAAAGCCGGAAAAAGCAAACAAACAAAAATCCGGGAAGGTGAGGGCGCGGTTTTGAGACGGTTGGGTGCTTACAAAAGCAACCAATGGTTTCTTGACAGGGAGAAACCTCTATGGTATAGTAGGATTCGTTGGGTATATCGAGCATACCGTGCTTGCAGGGCTTGTCGGGATTGCCGAGATTTCCGGCCTTGCCGAGATTTCCGGGATTGCCCGGCATACCCGGCATGTCAGTATGCCCGGCATGTCAGTATGCCCGGCATGTCAGCATGCCCGGCATATCAGCATGCCCGGCTTATCAGGTATGCCCGGCATATCAGGTATGCCCGGCTTATCAAGTATGCCCGGCTTATCAGGTATGCCTGCGCCTTCGGTTTCGCCGTTTTTCTTTTTTCTTTCGATTTTCTGGTTTTTGTTTCTTGTCTGCCCCCCGAAACGCCCCAATCGCCGAACGCATCTGAACATCCAATTCGAAAAACCGAAATCCCCAAAAAAGGAAGAACGCAAACCCGATCCCCCGCCGAATCCGAACGGTTGAAAATTCGGACGCCCGTAGACCGACTGTGGAGTATTGAAAGTAAAAAACAGACAAAAAAATCGGGCATCAAAAAAGCAGAAAGGAGAAAAAAGGAATATGACACGTAAGGATAAAAAACAAAAAAAGCAGAGAAAAGACCGAAAAAAGGAAGACAAAAAGAAAAAAGAGTCGAAACTTTCCTTTAAAAGGGTCTGTTCCGACAATTTTTTTGCCTTAAAACTGATCCACCGTTCCGTGCCGCTGTATCTGCCCATATGGTTTGGCTGGTCTGTGCTGGGTGCGCTTCTCGGATTTTTATCGAACACCTACATCCTGCGCATGGCGGTCAACAGCGTGCAGTTGGGCAAAGATCCCGGAAGCACCCTTCTTTTTATCATCATCATTGTGGTGGCGGAAACCGGGTTCAGTTTTGCGACGGGATTTGCAAGTCATTTTCTTATTCCGAAAATGCGCATAAAAATCAGAGGAGATATTCAGCGCAGGCTTTTTGAAAAAGCATCGACAGTGGAACTTGCCTGCTACGAGCGCCCGGAGTTTTACGACAAATATGTGCGCGCCATGGAAGAAGCGCTGAACAAAGTTTTCGATGTAGTGGACACGGTGGATCAAATGATCTGGCGGGTGGTCAATCTGTCGGCCAATTCCCTGCTGCTTTACCTCATCGATCCGTGGCTGATCCTTTTCGGACTGATTCCCGTGGTGCTGGGGCTTTTGCGCAAGGTGGAGGTCAGTGAATACTACAAGTATGTCAACGGGCAAAAGCCCATCGACCGAAAGAAGAACTACATCCGCCGCACATTCTATCAAAACGACTATGCCAAGGAAATGCGGTTGACCTCCATGTATAAAAGCCTGTTTGAGGACTACAAAGGCTGTTGGAAATCCTATCTGAAGATTTTGAGACGCCACGGCAGCCTTCGGACGCTTTTGGGATTCATCATCGAATGCGGCATGAGCATCTTTGCATATCTGGGCGCCATTCTCTTCTCGATTTACAGAACGGTGGTACAGGGCACCATGCTCTACGGCGACTGCGTGGTGGTCATCAACTCTATCATGTCGGTGTCCTACGGCGTTGGGAGTATCGTTTCCGGCTTCGGATCTTTCAGGGAACACGCCCTGTTCATTGAAAACATGCGGGTTTTCCTTGACTACAAGCCGGCCATCGACGAAAACGAAGAGGGAGACTGCGTTCCCAAGCAAGGAGGAGATCTGACCTTTGAACATGTGAGTTTTTCCTACGAAGGGCAGAAAGGAAGAGCGGTGGAAGATCTGAACTTCACCATTCGAAAAGGGGAAAAAATCGCATTGGTGGGTCTGAACGGTTCGGGGAAAAGTTCCCTTGTCAAACTTCTTCTGCACCTTTACGAACCGAACGAGGGACGGATCCTCCTTGACGGCAGGGAAATTTCCTCCTACAACCTTTCCTCCTACCGCGGGCTTTTCTCGGTGGTATATCAAGACTGCAAGAACTTCTCCGCAACGGTAGGCGAAAATGTGCTGCTGCGCCGCGTGGAGGAGAAGGACAAGGAACTTGTGGAAAACGCCCTGCGGGAAAGCGGGGGATATGACAAGGTGGCGACCTTTGAAAAGGGCGTGGACACCGTGCTGACCAAAGAATTTGACAAAAACGGCGAGGTGCTCTCGGGCGGCGAAACACAGAAAATACAACTCGCCCGCATTTTTGCGGAAAATCGCCCCATTGCCGTGATGGACGAGCCCTCCTCCGCGCTGGACCCCATCGCCGAATACAGGATGTTTCAGAACATGATGCGGGCATGTGAAGGGAAAACCGTCGTCTTCATCTCTCATCGGCTTTCTTCCGCCGTCCATGCCAACCGGATTTTCATGATGCGCGAAGGACGGCTGGTGGAGTGCGGAACTCACGAAGAACTAATGGCGCAAAACGGACACTATGCCGACATGTTCAGAAAACAGGCAAGCAACTATCTGGGAAAGGAGTGAATGTACATGTCATATATGGACGACAGGGAAAAAGCAAAAAAGCAAAAGAAAAGCCGCGTTGTATACAACAGCGCCTATATGCTTGTAAAGGTCTTCCGCTACGCGCCTGATGTCGTGATTTTTTCCGGCCTTTACGCGGTTGCACGGGGAATGCTGAACTCAGTGTCGCTGCTTTTAACCGTCAATCTTCTGAATGCTCTGGATGAGGGCAAACCCTTTTCCGTAATGGCCGGCATGATCGGCACGGCGGCGCTGGCGTTCCTTGTTTTGCGGGGATTCGACCGGATATACTACCTCTATCTTTCGCCGCGCATCTCTCAGCGCCTGCACTATGCTATGCACAAGGAACTCCTTTTGAAGGCATGGAAGGCCGATCTTGCCTGCTACGACGACCCGGAATACTACAACGATTTCGTCTGGGCAATGAACAACGCCGACGGACGCGCCATTGACATTGTCAACGATTTTCGGGCACTCATCAGTACGTTCGTCTATTCCGGTTCGGTTTTTGGGGTGATCTTCACGGTGAGCCCGGTGGTGACCGTTGTTTTGATGACTGCCTCGGTTCTCCAGTTGCTCATCGACCGAAAGGCCAACAAACTCTACCATGAGGAAAGCGAAAAGGGAAATGTGCTGTCGCGCAAAGTTTCCTATCTCAATCGGGTTTTCTATCTTTCGGATTATGCAAAGGAACTGCGCACCAGCCGCGTGGGAGAACTGTTCAAAGAGCAATATGCGCAGACCGTCAAAGAACAGATTGCTCTGAAGAAGGAATACTCAAAAAAATATTTTCTCCTTGAGACGGTGTGCGGAAACCTCCTTGTCGGCAACTGTGCGACCTTCGGCACCATGATCTTTCTTTTCATCCTCCTGGTGCAGGGCAAGGTGGAGATTGGCGGATTTGCCGCGTCGGTCACCTCCTGCTGGGCGCTGCTGTGGCTGCTAACCGACTTGGCATACACCCTCATGCGCTTCCCGCTCCACGCCCTGTATACTCAAAGATACATTGAATTCATGCAGCGGGAACCGAAAGTGGTGTCGGGAGGTCTCCCCGCGAAATGCCTTGAAACCCTCACGCTGGAAAATGTGCGCTTTGCCTATAAGGAGGGGGGAGAAGAAATTCTCAAGGGCGTCAGCATGGAGATCCATCAGGGGGAAAAAGTCGCTTTTGTAGGCTACAACGGCGCGGGGAAAACCACCCTGATCAAACTGCTCCTGCGGCTCTACGATCCCACCGGGGGAAGAATCCTCTACAACGGAGAGGATCTGAAAAACTACGACACCGAAAGCCCTCGGGCAAGAATGGGCGCTGTTTTTCAGGATTTCAAACTCTTTGCCGCCACGATCGGCGAGAATGTCATGGGCTCCACCTATGGGGAGGAGGATAAGGAAGCGATCCTTCAAGCCCTCAAGGCCGTTTCATTCACCGAAAAACTCGCCACTCTCGAAAAAGGCATCGAAACTCCCCTGACCCGTGAATTTGACGACGGGGGCGTCAACCTGTCAGGCGGGGAATCACAGAAAATCGCCATCGCCCGGGTCTTCGCCCGCCCCTACGACCTCATCGTTCTGGACGAGCCTTCCTCGGCCCTGGATCCCGTGGCGGAATATGAACTGAACCGCTCCATCCTCGAACACTGCACAGGCAAAACGGTGGTGTTCATCTCCCATCGCCTGTCTACCACCCGAATGGCTGACAGAATCTATATGTTCGACGGGGGAAAGATCATCGAAAGCGGCAGCCATGAGGAATTGCTTCAACAAAACGGAAAATATGCCGAAATGTTCAGAATGCAGAGCGAAAATTATAAAAAAGGAGCGTAAATCTCGGGGGGACTTTTTGAGAAAAGTCCCCCCGAACCCCTTCAAAAACTTTGAAACGCTTTTCGTTTTTGCCCGCCGTTTTGGGAAACACCCTACGAAAAGGCGTTCGCGTTCAAAAGCCACTGTCTCTTAGTTTTTGGAAATTCCCGAGCGGAGCACAAGACAGAGCCCAACGAAAAGTTTTCCCCGAGCAAAAGATCATCTTATGAAATTGGTCATCACCTTAGGCTCTCTTTCAGGGAGGGGGACTCCCGCCTGTCTGCCCGCGTCGATACATTTCAAGAGCCACGCCATATTGTTTCCCAACGTGCGCATAGTTTGGAGGCCTTCCAGATCCTTTCTGACCTCTTCTGGCGAGGAGCCGTGCACCTGATTCCAATACTGTGAGGAAACCACGGGCATATTGTTCATGGTAAAATACTTATTCAGTTGATCAAAGGCAGCCGTAGCGCCGCCGCGCCGGCAACTGACCACCGACGCGCCCAGTTTTCCGTCAAATTTTCCGCTTCCGGCAAAAAACAGGCGGTCAAGGAAAGAGGTGAGCTGCCCGTCAGCGCTTCCGTAGTATACGGGGGATCCCACCACGATTCCGTCAATTTCGGGAAGCAGGGCTGCCGCGTCATTCACCTTATCCTCTATGAAACACCTGCCGGTTCTTCGGCAGACGCCGCAGGCAATGCATCCCGCCACCGGTTTGATCCCCAAGTGGAGGATCACGGTTTCTATTCCGTTCCGGTTCAGCGTATCTGCCACCTCCTTCAGCGCCGTATATGTACAGCCCTCCTCGTGGGGGCTGCCGTTGATGAGTAAAACCTTCATTTTCGCTTACGACCATCCTTTCCGCAAATTTTATAAAGTTTCAGGCAAAACTGAAATGTCGCGCGTCACAAAAAAGTCGTGAAGGCACCGTCTGAGGCGGGTCTTCATCGGGTTCCATTCCTCTTTGAAAACGGGACGGACAGTTGGCGCGCATTGCCGCCCAAACGTCCGCCGTTCGGACACTCCGCTTCTCTGTCAATATATGTTCTACACATTTATATAGCATTCCGGACATTGAAAGTCAAGGGCCGGGCAAAAATTTACAGGCATGTTTTTAAAAATCTTTCCGAGGTTCGAATTTCAGAGCGCGAACACTTGATAATCCTTCAAAATTATGTTAAAATTGCAAGAGGAGTTCGAAAAAAGCCCAATCCGAAGTGATAACACGCGTAAAAAGGGGTCGGATTTTTTCACAGGGACCGGCGGGCTCCCCGACAACTCTCCCTGAAACGTCGAAAACTCCACTGGACCGCTGCGAAAGGAAAATTTCGTATTTACGTTTACGAAGACTGTATCTTGCCTATGAAACGGTTGCTTTCATATTTACGTCCTTTTTTGCCCAGAATGTCGCTGGGTTTCCTTGTCAAAGTTCTTGGAACACTGGTAGAACTGGCCATTCCCTGGATCCTGTCCCACATCATCGACGATCTGATTCCGCTGGGTGAAGTTTCGCCCGTGGTTCTGTGGGGCGGACTGATGATTCTCTGTTCGCTGTTGGCATGGGTAGGAAACATCACCGCGAACCGCATGGCCTCGGCGGTGGCGCGTGATTTTACAAAACGCATCCGCCACGATCTTTTCTCAAGGATTTCCTTTCTTTCGGAGCGTCAGGTAGATGAATTCACTGTTCCGTCGCTGATTTCCCGTGTGACCAGCGATACCTATGTCCTGCACCAAACGGTGGGAATGATTCAACGCCTGGGCGTGCGCGCGCCCATTCTGCTTGTGGGCGGAGTATTGGTGACGCTGACCCTTGATCCGGCACTGACTCTGATCATGGTAGCGACCCTGCCGGCCGTGGGATTCATCACCTTCTTCATCTCCAGAAGAGGGGCACGGCTGTTCAAAACGGTTCAACGCGCTTCGGATTCCATGCTGCGGGTGGTGCGCGAGAACGCGGTGGGGGTACGGGTGATCAAGGCGCTGTCCAAATCGGAGTATGAAAGGGAACGCTTTCGAAAGGTAAACGACGACCTCACCGGAAAGGAACGCACCGCCGAAAAGACCATGGCGCTGACAGGCCCCGTGATGAGTTTGCTTCTGAATTTCGGGATCGTGGCGGTGATTGTGGCCGGCGCTTACCGAGTGAACGGCGGCGTGACGCAGGTGGGGAAAATCATCGCCTTCATGAACCTCTTCACCATTGTGCTCAACGCCCTGATGGCGATCAACCGAATGTTCACCATGCTCTCCCGCGCGGCAGCATCCTCGGCGCGGGTTCTGGAAGTGCTGGACACGCCGACTGAACTGTACGAAACGGTTCCGCGGTACTCCTTTTTGCCCCCAAAGGGGAGCGTACCGCACATCGCCTTCCGCGACGTGACCTTCTCCTACGACCGGGGAAATTTCGCTGTGGAGCATCTGAACTTTTCTTTGGACCGGGGGCAGACTTTGGGGATCATCGGCGCCACCGGATCCGGCAAATCGACGGTTATACGGGCGCTGATGAGATACTATGACGTTCGGGAAGGTTCTATCGAGATCGACGGCGTAGATATTCGCGATTATGCTACCGAGGATCTGCGGGCGAAATTCGGGGTGGTTTTTCAAAACGACGCCCTTTTCAAGGATACGGTGGGCGAAAACATCCGTCTGGGACGGCAAATGTCCGACGACAGGATTCTTGAGAGCGCCGAATGGGCGCAGGCGAAACCCTTCATCGAAGCCGGAGGCGGTCTTGGCGCGCCGGTAGCCATCAAGGGCGCCAATCTTTCCGGCGGACAAAAACAGCGGCTGCTCATTGCCCGGGCACTGGCTGGCGATCCTGAAATTCTGATTCTCGACGACGCATCCAGCGCTTTAGACTACAAAACCGACGCCCGTCTGCGGGAGGAACTGCGCGCACACTGCGCAAACGCCACAAAAATCATCGTCACCCAACGGGTCAGTTCGGTGATGCACGCCGAAAAAATTCTGGTGTTGGACGGCGGAAAAGTGATTGGTATGGGCACGCATGACGAACTGATGGAAACCTGCCCTCTGTACCGTGAAATTGGGCAATCCCAGATCGGCGAGGATCGCAGCGGAAGGTCGGCAAAGCAGCCCGGAAAAACCGCTGCAGAAGGGGGAGCGTGAAATGAAAGAAAAGGGAAAAATGAAAAAAACCGCCATTCTCGGACGGTTGGCACCCTATCTTTGGAAGCACAAGTTCCTGTTGCTTCTCTGTGTGCTGTTCACGGTGGGCGGAAACCTCACGGGACTTGCCGGTCCGTATTTTTCGGGACTGGCAATTGACGCCATCAAGCCGGGCGAAGGGAAGGTGGATTTCCCGAGCGTGTGGCGGTACGCGCTCATCATGGCAGGACTTTACATTCTGTCGGCGCTTCTCTCTTTTTTGCTTTCCCGATTGATGATCGTCGTCAGCCGACGCGTCGTGAACGCCATGCGCCGCGACGTTTTCAACAAACTCACCCAACTTCCCGTTGGGTATTTCGACACCCATCAGACCGGCGACATTCTCAGCCGAATCTCCTACGATATCGACACCATCAACACCTCCCTTTCCAACGATCTGGTTCAGGTTTTGGCAAGTTCCGTCACGGTTACAGGGGCGCTTGTGATGATGCTCTGGATCTCCCCCCTGCTTGTGTTGGTTTTCGCTTTCACCGTACCGCTCTCGGTCTTCCTGACCAAAAAGATCACTGGCTTCACAAGGCCTCTGTTTCGCAAACGCTCTGCGAAACTGGGGGAACTCAATGGGTTTGTGGAGGAGATGATCAGCGGGCAGAAAACGCTGAAAGCCTACAGTCAGGAGAAAAACACGATCAAAAAATTCGACGGACACAACGATGAAACCGCCGACGCATACTACCGGGCCGAATACTATGGCAGCATGACAGGCCCGTCTGTCAACTTCGTCAACAACCTTTCCCTGTCTTTAGTCAGTTTCTTTGGCGCGCTGCTCTTTCTCAAGGGTTCCATCTCCATCGGAAACATTTCCACATTTGTGCTCTATTCCCGCCAGTTTAGCGGCCCTATCAATGAAATTGCCAACATTATTGGGGAGTTGCAGTCGGCTTTCTCGGCGGCGGAGCGGGTATTCAGATTGCTGGACGAACTGCCGGAACCGGAGGACGCTCCGGGCGCCTTAGAACTGGCAAACGCGCAGGGGGAGGTGGATTTTGAGGATGTGTGCTTCGGCTATACGCCCGAGCGGGAGGTCATTCACCGACTGTCTCTGCACGTTCCAAAAGGCGCACTTGTGGCCATTGTCGGGCCGACGGGCGCGGGAAAAACCACCGTTGTCAATCTGCTCATGCGCTTCTACGACGCGGACAGCGGGGAGATACGTCTGGACCAAAACCCGATCAAAAATCTTACACGGCGCAGTTTGCGGCGCTGCTATTCTATGGTTTTACAGGATACATGGCTGTTTAGCGGAACGGTCTGTGAGAACATCGCCTACGGCAGCGAGCAGGCGTCCAGAGCCGATGTGGAACGGGTGTGCAGAGCATGCGGAATCCACGACTACATCCAAACCCTCCCGGATGGGTATGACACCGTGCTGGAGGACGACGGATCCAACATCTCCAAGGGACAAAAGCAACTGATGACCATCGCCCGCGCCATGCTTCTTTCCTCATCACTGCTGATTCTTGACGAGGCCACTTCCAATGTGGATACCCGCACGGAATTGCAGATCCAGAAGGCGATGCGGGCGCTGATGGCCGACAAAACCTGTTTCGTCATCGCCCATCGGCTGTCCACAGTTCGGGGTGCCGACATGATTCTGGTGGTGCGCGACGGGAAAATCGTGGAAAGAGGCACCCATGACAGCCTGATGGAAGGAAATACCTTCTATAGACAACTGTACGACGCACAGTTCGCCTGACCCCCCGGCATCGGGGAATTCAGAATGAAACAAAGCCTTTGCGGGACTCTGCTCCGCACTGTTTGCCCCGCCCTACACGGGGCTTTGCCCCGCACCCTATTCAGGGGACTTTTCTCCTTGGATTATAATATGAAGTGCAACAACAAAGAAAAAAGCAAAAAAAGATAGCAACTCAACGAAAAATCCTTTATAA
>CANQNM010000064.1 GCA_947625265.1 uncultured Clostridia bacterium | reverse complement strand
AGTTTTACACTTCCACCCATGAGTATGACTACGAGATCAACGCCCTGACCGGCGCAATTCTTGAAAGGAAATCCGAGGCTCTGAACGGCGGGAATGGCGGAAACAACGACTCGAAGACCTATATCGGTCTTGAGCAGGCAAAAGCCATCGTCGCTGCACACGCAGGTTTTGCGGTTTCCGAAATCAGATTTAAGGAAGCGAAGTTGGACTTCGAGGACGGTTACGCGGTATACGAAATCGAATTTGTGAAGAATGGCGTGGAGTATGAATACACCGTCAACGCGGTAAACGGCGAGATCATGGAGCACAAGTCAGAAGTGGATGACTGACCGCATACAATCGGGAAGAAAGAACAATATACGATGACGGGAAAAACCCTTCCAAGCAACCGGGAAACGGCGCGGGAAGGGTTTCCTATTTTGTGTACAATGGGGCAGAATTGGCTGCTCCGGGAGATTTATTGCAAAAAAGGTTTGACAAGGGGCTTTGCATATGGTAAAATAAAACAGCAACAGATTGAAGAAGGACAGTATCGCGTCCTTGAATTCACCGGCGAATGAAAAAATTTGGAGTATGGGAAGGGAGCGCAAAACACAATGACTGAAGAAAAAAATTTAAATTCAAACGCAAAGGAATCAAAGGCAAACGGGGAACGGTATGTGCCCTACAAAGAGCGCACGGGCAACGAATCTATTGTATATTTTACAAGAGATCTTTCACCCGCGGGACTTTCAAAACTGTATGATCTGGTCAAAGAGAATATCACGGGTAGGGTGGCGATCAAGTTGCACACCGGTGAACCGCACGGACCCAATATCATTCCAAGCGCCTGGATCAGGGAATTTATGGCGGAAAAACTGCCCGATGCGACTGTCATAGAAACCAACACCTACTATGAGGGAAACCGTTATACCACAGAACAGCACCGGGAAACACTGGAAGTCAACGGGTGGGCGTCTTTTACGAAGGTGGATATCACCGACGAAGACGGTACGGTGATGCTTCCGGTCAGGGGCGGAAAATGGTTTACCGAGATGTCGGTGGGAAAATCCATGACCGACTACGATTCTCTGGTTGTACTCACCCATTTCAAGGGACATGTGATGGGAGGTTTCGGCGGTTCCAATAAAAATATTGGCATCGGATGCGCGGACGGGCAGATCGGAAAGAAAATGATCCATTCCAGCGGCGAAGACGGCTGGGGGGCGGTGAAGGAAGAACTCATGGAAAAAATCACCGAATCCACCAAGGCAACCGTTGATTTCTTCGGAAAGAAGATCGTTTACCTCAACGTTTTAAGGAATATGTCGGTTTCCTGCGATTGCGAGGGTGTGGGCGCGGCGCCTGTGGTTACGCCAAACGTGGGCATCGTCGCGTCTACCGATATTCTGTCGGTCGATCAGGCGTCGGTGGATATGATACAGGCGATGACCGAAAAGGATCATCACGATCTTCTGGAGCGCATAGAGACGCGCCATGGCTACAGACAACTTTCCTATATGAAGGAATTGGGCATGGGCAATGACAAATATGTGCTCATCGACACCGACCGGGGGGACGTGCGTATCACCGCGAAGGACGCGGTGGCGGAGGTACGCCCTTTCGGGGAGGACTAATTCGGGTGTTCCTTTAAAAAATTGAAGGCGCACCCATGAAAATCGCTGCCGACGTCTAGGCAGTACACCCATGAAAATCGCTGCCGACGTCTAGGCAGTGCACCCGTGAAAATCGCTGCCGACGTCTGGGCGGCGCACCCATGAAAATCGCCGCCGACGCCGGGACGGTGCAACTATAGAAACGCACCTCATGCTTGAATGGCGCAACCGTCCGCACCTTCCATGCCAAAGTGAATATCGCAGGTGAAAAAAACGGCAAACTGCGCGAACCTGCCGGGCGTTCGGCATACCTGTCGGTTCGCACTGTTTGACGGAACATTCGGCGACGCATGCTGGATTTGTGCGGCGTTACCTTAAATTTGAGAAAAATGCCCTGAGGTTTCAAGTCAAAAATTTTCAAAGAAAGGGAACTCCGGTTGGACTTGAAATCGCAAGTATGTCTTTGCGGTTAAAAGTTTTTAATTTACAAGTTTTGGGCGTTGTATTATAATCTTTGTGTAAATTTGCCCGCGCTTTTTCATTCAAAAGTCGAAATAGGGACGGTTTGAAACCCCGGGCGGATTCCGGTTTTCCAATGTTGACTATCGGGTAGAGCGCAATGATTTTTTAGAAGGAGAAGGTATTATGAAAAACATTCGACGCATTCTTTCGTTCTTGCTGATGCTGTCTATGGCAGCGGCAATGCTCTCGGGACTGACACTTTTAGGGACGGCAGAAGAAGTGGAGGCAAATCTGGGCGCCAAATACGGCGTGTCGATGATTATGCCGGGCAGAACCAACAAAGACAACGGTATCAAAGAATTGACGGACGGCAAGGCCAGCACCAGTTCGGATGACTATTGGACGCTGGGACGCTGGACGGAGGATGACATTGCCGATGAAAACGGAAAAATGATCAGCACCCCCACCCCTATTGCCAAGAGCACCTGTTATGTGGAGGCGGATTTGGGACAGTCCTTTGAACTTACTGCCATCAGCGCCGCCTTCTATGTTTCCTCCACAAGAATTTACAAATGGGAGGCCTATGCTTCCAATGATAAGGACGCGCCCATTTCCCAGTGGACGAAAATCGCTGAAATGACGGATGATCTTCCTTCTATTGAAACGGGGTACAAGATTTCCCTTGAGAAGAACGTGAAAGCGCGCTACGTGCGCTTGTACGGTACATACAACAGCGATAACCGCGACGTTCACCTTTGCGAATTCGGCGTCTGGGGCATTGATCCTGATCCCGACTCCAAACCGGTGGATCCTCTTATACCTCCGAAATTTGAGGTTCCCAAGGGAAGCGCGAACCTTTCGAAGAACTCCAAGATTATCAAGGGCAATGATCTTGTCAACTGCACAAAAGAACTTACCGACGGACTTTCCGGTTCATCCTCCGATTTTTACTGGAGTTCGGGAAACTGCAAGTCCGATCCCATTGAAAACGAAAGCAACGCGTGGTTTGAGGTGGATTTGGGCGCGGTGTACGATATCGACGCCATTCGAGTGGTTCCCAGACTGAGCGATACAGGTTACTACCATTGGGAGGTTTATGCCACAGACGACAATCAGATGGCTGTGGAGGGCTGGGATCTGATTGCCGCCAAGACGACAAACGAGGTGTCCACGGCGGAAGGATACGGCGTGGAACTGGAAGAGTCTTTTTCCGCGCGGTATATTCGCATTTACGGCACCTACAGCAGTTACGATCAACCTTTCCGTCTTTGCGAAATCGAAATCTGGCACTATGAAACGAGAGACATTCCCTCAAACGAACCGAAGAGCGTAACGGTTTCTCCCTATGACCCCGAAAATTTGAAGGGATTTGAGAACTGGGACAGCGGCAAGGGCAAGGGCAAACAGACGCAGTTGCTCATCTGCGCTACCGAGGATATTGACATTTCGTACACATGGGAGATTACTCTCACCGGCGGTGGGACTTCGACCACTGTAAAAATGAAACCTACGACGAAACTCGACACGTGGCTGTACAGGTTTGAAACCTGTGTACAGGAGCAGGCCAACCGATTTGTTCCTGTAAAGGGCAGAGAATATACCGTGAAGGTGAAAATTTACGACGGCGAGACGCTGAAATATGAAAGCGAGGCGGCGGGCGGCTTCGTGTGCGGCGACGACCCCATTGTTCCGGGCGTGGAGCAGACGGGCGACGCTTCCACCTGTGCGGCGATGGCGACGGCAGTTTTTGCAATTGTCACTGCGGCGATTTTCGCAGTTGTTCGGAGAAAGAGAGAACGCCTCTGAGGTTGTCTGAGGCCCCCACTGAATGAACCGTATTTACGCGGGCGCCGAATCTTGAGACCGGTTTCGACGTCCGCGCGTCACGTTTTTTCGTGAAATCTTCCCCATCTTTCTTTTCGGTTTGCAAGATTTTCAAAGCATCTTTCAAAGGTATGGCCCAAAAGAAAGGAAGACAGTTCCAAAAGAGGAAAAATAACAAAAAAGTGAGAACTGAGGGACTGTGCGCAGGGAACGGCGTTTTATATGGCCTGTGGCGTTTATATTAGTAAGGCTCCACCGCACAATTACCGGCTGGGCCTTTGCCGCACGTCTGCTTGCATATTTTCCGCCATACTTTGCCAAAATGCTCGGCAATACACAAAGTATTACCTCCGCTTTTGGCTTCGTCTGACGAAAAATCTGACTGCGCATCTGCGCGACAATAATTATGCGGTGAAGCCTTAAAAAAACAAAAACAACAACGATCGAAATTTGATGGACCGCGTATTATGCGGAATGAGGAAAAAACAACGATGAAAATCACATTTTTTGGATGGATACGGTTTTTTTGCTGTCTTGTGGCATGCTGCGTGATGATACCGGCAACAACCGCCTGCACGAAAAAACAGGAACAGACCACCGACGCTTCCGCGCCGCAAACAGGGGAGAGCAAAAAAACGGAAAGTTCCTCGTCTGACTCCGCTCTTCCCACCTCTTCTCTTCCATCTTCGGGCGGTTCCTCCAATTGGAAGGACGATCCGCCGGTGGATCCTGCGGTGGATGCCGATCTGTCGCCCATTTCCCTGAATATCGGCACGTACAATATCGCGAACGGGTACAATGTGGGCTACGATATGTCGATTCTCGCAAAGGATATTCTGGATCAGAAACTGGATATTGTAGGGTTCGAGGAAGTGGATAAAAACTGTGACCGTTCCAAGAACCTCGATACGATGAAAGTGCTGTCAGAGAAGACGGGATATAAATACTACTGCTTCTTTAAAGCCATCAATCTTGGTTCGGGGGAATACGGAATCGGCGTATTGAGCAAATATCCTATCCTTGAAAATGAGCGTATAGCGCTGGATTCAAGCGGTGGGGAACAGAGGGTTATGGGGCGCGTGAAAATCGACGTGGAGGGAACGGCGCTCAACTTCTTCGTCACACATTTGGCGTATGAATCCTACTCCCTGCGCGCCAAGCAGTTTGAGCAGGTGAACTCCATTTTGAGGAAATATGATAACTTTTTGATCGTGGGAGATTTCAACATTATTTCGCTCACCGAGTATCAGGCCATTGAAAATTCGGGAGCGGTGAATACACCCGAGCATTTCCTTTACACATACCCCAGCACGAAAGAGTGTTTGGACAACATCGTTTACTCCTCAAGAAACTGGACGTTCGGGGAGGGAAAAGTGTTGAACAACAACCACTCCGACCACAGCATGCTCTATGCTTCGGCGCAGTTTTTGCCGGGAAGTCTGGCGAGCGGCACGGTGATCAGAGACGGAAACGGCAAGACCTATGAAACTCTTGCGGACGGGAAAAAGAGCACCGCCGAAAACATCGGAAAGTGGAAGGAAGGTACGTCGGGATGCTACATTGAGATCGATCTCGGCGGGGAATACAATCTGTCTTCCCTCAACGTGGTCAATGCCAGAACCTGTGATAGCGTCTATAAGTGGGCGGCGTATGCCACCGATGACAATGGGCAATCCATAGACAGGTGGAGCAAAATCGGTGAAAAAACCGACGGCGGCAAGGCAACAGGTGCGGGGTATACTGTAACCCTGTCGGAGGAGGACGCAGGACGGGCTTTCCGTTACATTCGCGTTTACGGCACTTTCCACAGTGAAAACGAAGACTACCAGATTGCGGAGGTGTCGGTGTACGGACAAAGAGTGGCGGACAACAGCCGAAATCTTACGGAAAACGCTGTGATTACCGACCAAAATGGTAAGAAGTACTCTTCGCTGAAGGACGGCGTGACCGACAAATATTTAAAGATCGGAGCCTGGGCGCCGGGGACGTCGGGCTGCTACGTGGAAATCGATCTGGGCGAGCCCGCGTTTCTGAGTTCTTTGAAAGTAGTGCATCCGGCGGGAGAAAACCGGGTGTACAAGTGGGTCGCCTATGCGTCTGCAGACAACACTCTGCCTATTGATCAGTGGACAAAAATTGCCGAAAAAACGGGGGACGAGGTATCGACCGCCGCAGGCTATACCGCACAGGTGACAAAAAGCGCAAAAAACACTCAATTCCGCTATGTGCGGATCTACGGTACCTTCCACAGTGATGATGAGAATTTCCACCTCACCGAGGTAGCTGTGTATGGCATGTTCCTTTCCGCCGGGAACAACCTGACGATGAACACAAGGAGGACATCTGTCTGTGGATGCACCGACTTTGCCGCCGGATTTGCCGATGGCCGTGAGGATTTTGGCTGTAGGGCAGACGTCGTCGCCGGTTTCTCCTCGGTCAGGCGGGCAGCTGCCATATCAAAATCGGTCTGAGAACACTGTGTTCTGTGGGGGGGTCGGTGCGGCAATTCGGTTTTGGAAGAACGAATTTATGCACGGAATGCATGTCGCGATGGCAGCGGAAAACTCACTGGAAAGTGGGTAAAAATAGGCGAAATCCTGACAAATGCACCTTTTTCACAGATTTTTACGGTAAATTTTTCATATCTTTATGGTACAGTATTTTGCATCAATGGGAGATTCATATGATGAAATTCGAATTTTGAAAGGAGGCGTAAATATGAGAAAGTGTATCAGATGCGGGGCAGAGATGGAAGAAGGTTTCCTTTTACTGGCGGCTTCGGAAATGTTATACGCAAGAAAGGATTCAGCACGAAGGCGGTTTATCCTAAAGCGGCGGTATGTCCTGAATGCGGAGAAATATCAATTTATGTTGACAACGAAAAACTCGAGAAACTGAAAAAATAACTTTTCGTCATACCTTCTGCGCCGCAAATAATATTTTAAAAAAGCGTCTGTACCAAACATGGAAACAGACGCTTTTTTTGATTCAAAAAACTGAAAATTTCCAAATAAACCGTCAGGTTTCGGTTGATAGACGAAGGAAGGGCCTTTTCTTAACAATTTGAAGATGACCCGGCGCTTCGGCCGAAACTTTTAAAAAAAATTTCCAAATCTCCGTAGGGATATTGTTTGGAGCATTTAGATTCTTTTGGTTTTTCCAGACGGCGTATCAAAAGTTTTTGAGAAAAATGACAAAATTTTTTCGCGGAATATCGAACGGTTCCTTGATTTTCCATGCGCTGCACGCGGTTACGTATGAACCTCCGCACGAAGATTCATGCCTTCTTCAAAGTAGAGAATCCTTGAGCAAAGTGCCCTTGCTTCCTCTTCGTTGTGGGTGATGAGCAGGAGCGTTTGATTTTTTAACAGATTTCCTGTGAGGGCAATCAATTCTTTCCTGCTTTCATCATCCAGTCCCTGAAAAGGTTCGTCCAGCAGAAAGATTTCTTTTTCAGAGGCAAGAGCGCGCGCGAGAACCGTTCTTTGCGCCATACCCCCTGAAATTTGGTCGGGATATTTTTGCTCGTGTCCAGCCATACCTACGGCCAAAAGCCAGTTTTGAGCACGTTCCCTTTTGTTTTTTCCGGAAAGGACTGCCATGACGTTTTCAAGAACGGTGAACTCAGGCAGAAGACGGGGTTCCTGAAAAATATACGCCATGGAGGGATTTGCATTGATACTGCCCGAATCAGGGCTTTCAAGCCCCGACAACAGCCGGAAGAGAGTGGTTTTTCCGCAGCCCGAGGGCGCCATGAAGGCCACCTTTTCTTTTTTTTCAATGTGAAGGGAAAGATTCCTAATCACTGTGTGAGAACCGTAGGATTTTGAAAGATGGAGTATTTCAATCATCGCTTTTCCTCTTTGAATGTTTTCTGAGCGGCAGGGACAAAAGAAAGGAGAGAAATTTTTCAAGCAGGAAACAAACGACCACCACCAGCGCCGTCCAGGCAAACAGATCCGCCGTTTGAATGTCCCTTTTGGCGTACCAGATCATTTGTCCCACCGTGCCGTCGGGCGTACAGAGCACTTCCGCCGCAACGCCCGCTTTCCACGCCATGCCCATGGCGGTGAGCGCCGCGGTTTTAAAATAGGGAAAAACTGAGGGCGCATAAAGATAAAACAACTTTTTCACGGGTGAGAAACAATACACCCTGGTCATTTCATTCAGCCGCCTGTCAATGCCCAATATACCCGTTTCACAGTTGGCCCAGACGATGGGCAGAACGATCAGCCAAACGGAGATTGCGGGCACGGAGGAACGGGCGAAAAAAACCCAGAGAATAAGAATAAAAGAGGCCACGGGCGTGGCACGCACCACGGTGAGCAAAGGGGAAAAGAGAACATGAAGAATTCTTGATTTGGCGGTCAGAACCGCCAGCACCACCCCCGTCGCCGTTCCGAAGATATATCCCGCGGCGATTCCCACAAGGGATTTTCCGGCGCGTAGAAAAAGCGTTCCTTCCCGGGCGGCGATGCACAGGGACTCGAAGACCGAAAGGGGAGTGGGCAAGATCCATTCCTTACCGATTTTCAGAGCGGCAACCCACCATATACCGATCCAGAATGTCACGGCAAGAAGAGTCAAAAGCAAACTTTTCACTCCTCTTGCCGTTTTTTTTGCACTTGCGATATTCACTTTTTTCAATGCAAAAGATTGGGATTCTTTCATTTCTGATAGAAGAAATCGTCGTCCGGTAGTTTTCCGCCTACCGACGCTGCGTCCGATTCAAAGAGCACTGTGAGTGTTCCCAAAAGGGCGGTTTTCATCTCAGCGCCTTCCATACACACCAGATTGCTTCTGGGAATGGCAATTTTAGTAATGGGCGCCTTGCCGATAATTCCTGCCTCAACGACGGCATTCGCTGCGTCGTCATCCGCTTTGTTGATAAATTCCACCGAGGCTTTGTATTCGGTAAGGAAAGCGTCCAGCGCCTGTTTGTGCTGAGTTGCAAACTGTTTGGTCGCCACGATGCAGCCCTGCGTTACCTGGCAGGACGCCACTTTATTCCATTCGGCGGTGACGTCCAAAGCATATCTCACATTGGCCATGGCCGTGGTGACTACCGTCGCTTTGGGCTCCGGAAGCATCACAACGGCGCCCGACGCCTGCGCGTCGGCCTGCACCTCGTCCGCTGTCGCTCTATAGACCACCGTCACGTCCTTGCCGACCTCCAGACCGTTTTGGCTCAGAATGTATTCCAAAATATACTGGGGCGTAGCGCCCTCTCCTGTGGTGTATACGGTCTTCCCCTTGAGATCGGCTACCGATTTCACGGTTTCGGTTTCAGTTTCCAGCACGTAAAGCACGCCCAGTGTGTTCAGAGCCACCACCTGTACCTCCACATCCGGCATGTTGTAGAGTTTGGCCGCCACGTTGACGGGAAGCGCTGCCAGATCGTATTTTCCGGTTTTGATGCCGGCAATCACGGAGGTGGGATCGGCAATCACTTCGACAGTATAGTCGTTTACCGTTTTCTTGTTTTTGGCGTCGACAATCAGTTTGGATGCGCCAAGACCTGTGGAACCGGACAGCAGGGCGAGACGCACGCTCTCCCCTTCGAAAGTTCCGGAAACATTGGGTGAGATCGGCGAAGGTGACCCTGCGGGATCTTTTGAACCGGTGGTATTGGCTCTGGCACACCCTACAAAGCAGACAAGCGTGAAGAGGGCGAGAAGAAGTGAAAGGATTTTTACAGTTTTCATAGTATTTCCTCGATTTCTTTTGTTTTACGGATTTTCTTCCAAAACGGTGATGCTGTCGCCGTTTATTTTTATTTTTCGTTGGACTTCCAATTTTTTTAAAGCCCTGTAAAGCGTTGCTCTGCCGACGTCCAACCGTGCGGCGAGGGGCGCTATGCCCATGGGAAGCCGCACATTCCCTATGGGATCTTTCTCCAATCCCTCAAGGTAGCGTAAAAGTTTTTCGCTTGCCGAAGGCGCGGTGAAAGAAAGGATTTTCCTGTTCAGAAAACGGATTTTTTCGGCCTGCATGGCGATGATGTTCTTGGCGAACACCGGGTCCCTCTCAATGAGTTCCGTCACCAATTCACCGGAAAAAATGAAGAGCGTAGTCGCTCCCGCCGAAAAAACGTCGGTTTCAAAGTGCCCGTTTTCCTCAAACAGAGAGGCGAATCCCAGAATCGAACCTTTTTCCAGTGTGTTGATGATCAGTTTTCGACGATTCACCCTTCCGCCGACCTTCAACTTGCCTTTTACCACAATTCCCAAAGCGCCGTTTTGAAAAGAAACCCTTTCTCCCCGCGCGCACTCCTTTACGGAGAAACGGGGGGAGGAGAGGGCGCTTTTCACGGTGCTTTCGGCGCATCCGCGAAAAAGAGCGGTATTCACGGCAAAGGCGTATCTGGCGGAGTTTTCCATGCCCGCTCCTTTCCTTCAACAAAATAAGTGTATCAAATGATACACTTATTATACGATAATTTTTGGATTTGTCAAGGGGAAAAATGAATTTTTAAAAAATTTGGGACCGCGTCAGACCTCGTTTCAAAGACGCGCCGTTATTTCATGTCCTACAACTGGAGGGAAGAGACATACTCTGCCAGTTCCGCAAGGGAGGGATCCCCTGCGACGGAAAGCGCGGCGGCCATGGAAAAACTGTTGAAGGGCAGACCCGTTAAAAGACCGTCGATTCGCTGGGCGATGGTCACATCGTTGGCGTCGGTATAGGTTTTGCAGGAGAGGATCCTGCCTTCTTTCAGTTTTAGAAGCGTTTGTATACCGCCAAAGGAGAGACGGCAATCAATTGCATAGTCAAATTCGGGAGTATTGCCCAGAATCCAATCCCGGGAGGAGTGCCGAAGGTAGTATTCCCCGATTTCCTTCAGATCTTTCTCGCTGAAGGAGAGGATTTCAAAGTCGCCGTAGAGTTTTTGAAAGGTTTCGGGAATGAGGTGCTCCATCTGTTCAACCGTCAATCCTGGAAGAAATTCACAGAGGTTGCACACCCGCGCGCGCACGGAATCGACGCCTTTGGATTGTATTTTTCTCGGATCTACCGTCAGGTAGTTTTGTAACTTGGAAAGATCCGAGGAGATCAGCAGCGTTCCATGGTGCTGCCTTCCGGTTCCTCTGGAGCAATAGGCGTTTCCGGAGAATTTTCGTCCTCCGGCCAACAGATCGTTTCTGCCCGAGAACTCGCAGGGAATACCCAGGTCGCGCAGAATTTCAAGGATGAATTCCTGCTGCTTTGTCTTGTCAAAGTCAACACGGTTCTTTCCCACATTGAAAGAGAAATTCAGGTTTCCCCGGTCGTGGTACACCGCGCCGCCCCCACTGATCCGGCGCACCAACTGTACGGAGTCTCTGCGCATGGCGTTCAGATTACATTCTTTCCAGGGGTTTTGATTTTTTCCGATGATGACGGCGTTGGCGTTTACGTAGAAGTAGAGTGTCAGATTCCCTGCCTCTGTGTGGTCTAAGATCCATTCGTCTACGGCGAGGTTTTTCCATCCGTCGGGACTGTCGGAGATATACAGATAGTTTTTTTCCATAATTTATAGTTGACGGTTCCTTTCTCTTTGGTGCGGCGATATCGCGCGGCACGCTGCGCTTGAAAAAGCACACAAAGTGTTTCCAAGGCGCTTTGCACGTTTCATCCTGTTCACCGCCTCCCATTATACGGGTACGGACAAAAATTGTCAAGGGTCCAATGGTTTGAAGTCGGGAATGTGTAAAGAAATGTGTAAAGGTGAAAAGAAGGTGTATGTGCGTATGGGAAAGGTGGGCGGACAAGCAAAAAAACTTGAAAAAAAATAAAAAAGGGGGTTGACAAAAGGGGAGGGAAGTGATATACTACCGAAGCGCCCAAACGGGGAACCGCGAGGGAAGAGAACGATCCTTGAAAATTGAACAAC
>CANQNM010000063.1 GCA_947625265.1 uncultured Clostridia bacterium | reverse complement strand
AATTCCTGATACCAGTCGTACGTCGGCCTTAGAGTTGGCTAACCGCATGGGAGTGAAATACCGCGAAGGCTTTGTGAAGAACCGTTATATCGGTCGAACCTTTATTTCCCCGGGGCAGAGCGAGCGACTGGATCAGGTGCGGATCAAACTGAGTCCTGTACGCGATGCGGTGCGGGGAAAGCGAATCGTACTCATTGATGATTCCATCGTCAGAGGAACCACCAGTGGGCAGATTGTCGGTTTGCTGCGGGAGGCGGGGGCAAAAGAGATTCACATGCGCGTCTCCTCTCCGCCGTTCCTGAACCCTTGTTACTACGGAACGGACATTGATTCTCGGGAGAATCTCATCGCCTGCCGCCATTCGGTTGAAGAAATCGCTTCGATGATCGGCGCGGACAGTCTGGGGTTTCTCCCTGCAAAGGATCTTTCCGATCTTGTGCTCTGTCACGATTACTGTGACGCGTGCTTTACCGGAAGATACCCTACCGACATTCCGGAGAACACCGAGAAAGATCGCTTTGAAACGAGACTTTCTGAAAGAAAAGCGAAACATGAAAACAAGAATTAAAATTATAGAAAGCAAATAGTTGCACATCCGTCAAAGCAAAAAACAATTTGGAAAACCGTTTAGGGGAAGGAAAGGAAGGATAAATTCACATGGAAAAATTGTACGAGGGAAAGAGCAAGATTGTTTACAGCGGGGAAGATCCGGACACCTGTATCATCCGTTACAAAGACACGGCTACCGCCGGAAACGGCGCGAAAAAGGAGGATCTGCCGGGAAAAGGAAAATTGAACGCCGAAATTTCCAACATCATTTTTGAATATTTGATGCAGAATGGCGTGAAAACTCACCTGCTGAAGATCATTGATGACACCACGGTGCTGGTGCGCAGGGCGGAGATTGTAATGGTGGAAGTCATCGTTCGAAATATCGCCGCCGGAAGTTTCTCAAAGAAATACGGTGTACCCGAGGGGACGGCGCTGAAAAATACCGTAGTGGAATTCAGTTATAAGAGCGACGAATTGGGCGATCCCATGATCAACGATTGTCAGATCACCGCCATCGGTTTGGCTACGCAAAAAGAATTGGACGAATTGCGCGACAGCGCCTTGCGCATCAACGAACTGCTGGTAAAACTCTTTGCAGAGGCGGGTATTCGTCTTGTGGATTTCAAACTGGAGTTTGGACGTTCCAAGGGTGAATTGCTGCTCTGTGATGAAATCTCTCCCGATTCCTGCAGACTATGGGATATGGAAACCAACGAGAAAATGGACAAAGACCGCTTCCGCAGGGATTTGGGCAACGTTCTGGACGGCTATCGGAAGGTTTTGTCAAGAATCAAGGTTTAAGTCGACACCGCATAAATCTGATGGCGCCATGCACCGCCGGATTTTTAGTCAGACAATACAAACCGACGGCGCTGTACCCGGTCTGTACCCAGCCTGTACCCGGCGTGCTGCCCAGGAGGCTTGTGCAGTTTGGCTAAGAGGATGCGAGCAGCTGCGCCATCAGGGCACTGGCCGCGATTTGTGCGGCAGCGCCTTAAAAAAACACGCAGATATGCGCGGTGGGTATGAGCGGTTCTTTGACCGCTTCCACGACGCGGCTTTAAAGAATTTGGATGCGACACGGGGTGCTTTCAATGAAATTCACAAAAATGCACGGACTTGGAAACGATTATCTCTACGTTTATGCCGAAACCGACCCGACGGAACCGGAAAAACTTTCGGTGAAACTTTCAGACCGCCATTTCGGGGCGGGTTCTGACGGAATGATCTGGATTCTTCCTTCTCAAAAGGCGGATTTTCGGATGCGGATCTTCAATGCCGACGGAAGCGAGGCAAAGATGTGCGGAAACGGCATCCGGTGCGTGGGAAAATATGTATACGATAAAGGGTACACCGATAAGACCCTGCTTACAGTGGAGACACTCTCGGGGATTAAAACGCTTCGACTTTGGGTGAAAGATCAAAAAGTCACCGGGGCATCGGTACAGATGGGCCGGGCGATGGTAGGAGATCCTATGACGCTGGATGTTTTGGAACAAAGGATCTCCTGTGTTCCCGTTTCGGTAGGCAATCCCCACGCGGTGGTATTCACGAAGGACGCCGAACACGCGCCGCTGACCACGGTGGGCGCCGCTATGGAACGCCATAGTGCTTTTCCAGGGGGCGTGAACGTGGAATTCGTGGAAAAGTTGGGGGAGAACACCCTGCGCATGCGTGTTTGGGAGCGGGGAAGCGGCATCACCATGGCCTGCGGAACAGGTGCGTGCGCGTCGGTTGCGGCGGCGGTGGCGGCCGGGATGTTCCCGGCGGGAAGCGACGTGTGCGTGCGGCTTGACGGAGGAGAGTTGTATATCCGGGTCACAAGCGAAGGGGAAGTCATCATGACCGGACCCGCAGAAACGATATATGAAGGAGAAACTGTAGAATGATTGTTCCCAACTTACACTACGGGGAATTAAAGGATTCCTATCTTTTTTACAACATTGCGCAAAAGGTAAACAATTATTTGTCGGAACATCCGGACGCCCATTTGCTGCGTCTGGGCATCGGCGATGTGACGCTGCCCCTTTGCCCTGAGGTGATCAAAGCGCTGCACGGGGCGGTGGAGGATCAGTCAAGAAAGGAAACCTTTCACGGCTATATGTCCGAATGCGGAGCGGAGTTCTTTAGAGAGGCGGTGAAGGGATACTACGCCTCCCGGGGCGTTGCATTGGAAGCCGATGAGATTTTCGTTTCCAGTGGAGCCAGTGACGAATTGGGAGATATATTGGATCTTTTCTCCCCTGACAGCACGGCTCTGGTGATGGAACCCGCCTATCCTGCCTATGTGGACGCCAACATCATGGCGGGTCACAAACTGATCCGTTTCCCCGCGGGAAAAGAAAACGGATTTACGCCGCTGCCCGACGAGAGCGTCGATGCCGACATTGTCTACATCTGTTCGCCGAACAATCCCACGGGTGCGGTTTTTGATCGGACAAAACTGAAGGCGTGGGTGGATTACGCCAACAAAAAGGGCGCGATCATTCTCTTTGACGCGGCCTATGAGGCATTCATCGAAGAGGAGAATGTTCCCCACAGTATTTTCGAGATCGAGGGCAGCCGCACGTGCGCTATCGAGATCTGCTCACTGTCCAAAACTGCGGGATTTACCGGCACACGGTGCGGATATACCGTGATTCCCAAGGAACTTTCGCGCGGCGGAATGTGCTTCAACAGCATGTGGGTGCGCAACCGTACAACGAAAACCAACGGGATTTCTTACATTTTGCAGCGGGGCGCGGCCGCGGTCTTCACCGAGGAAGGACAGAAACAGGTGAAGGAAAACATTGCCGTATACAAGAAAAATGCCGCTGTTCTGATGGAAGCGCTGGACCGGTGCGGCATTCCCTACTATGGCGGGAAAAACGCGCCGTACATCTGGCTTCGCTGCCCTCGAAACATGGGAAGTTGGGAGTTTTTTGAATTTCTTCTGAAGGAAGCGCAGATTGTCGGCACGCCCGGTGAGGGGTTCGGCGCCTGCGGCGAGGGATATTTCCGCTTTTCTTCTTTCGGAAGCCCGGCGGACACCGTGCTGACGGCAAAGAAACTTGTGGATCTTTTCGGAAACGAATGACAAGGGGCCGCGGACTGCGGGAAAACGAAACAGCGAAGAAGCAAAACAGCGAAGAAGCAAAACAGTGAAGATGTCAAACAGCAAAAAAGAGAGACAGTTTTGTTATCGCGATCCGCAGGGTATTTCGGTGCCCTGCGGATTTTTTGTTTGCGGCGATGTTTTGCTGCAACGGGTGTACATTTTTTTGATAAAATATTGTGCGGTGTCACAATTGATACTGTGCGTCACACCGCGCAAAAACAAAAGATATTTTCCGCTTGGTAGAAGACGCAAGATTTACAGCCTGCAGACAAACCCGCTTTTCAGACGCGAAGAAAGTATCTGCCTCTTTTTTCAAAAGTTTTTGAAGGTTTTTAGGGGACTTTTCGGAAAAATCCCCTTAAATGGGGCGCGGGGCAAAGCCCCGCATAAGACTTTGTCTTCACTTTGATTTAGAATGCATTTTTGAACGATGAACGGCGTCTATGACGGAAAGAGGAAACCGCTGTGCCGAAAGCGCCGAAAACGTCGAAACAAAAATAACGTCGGTGTGCGCCGTGCGGTGAAAACACGCGGCGCAGATCGGCGTTTTTGAAAAGAAAAGTTCGCGCACGAAAGTGCACCTTCAAGTATAGGACGAACACAGGCAGGGGCACCCGCACGGTGTATGCAAATGCAAGAGCGACTCCGCTTGCTTACACGATTTTATATTTTTGTGCGGTGTGGAGAATTTTCACGTCGGTTTTGCATTGTTCCTCAAGAGTGTGCAGGTGGGACACCAGAACAAAACGAATGCCGCAGTTTCCGAAATAGTTCAGCAGATCACAGAGTGCCTCCCCGCCCTCCGTGTAGGAAGTGCTCTGAAAAGTTTCGTTCAGAAGAACCAGGGCGCCTTTTTTTAGCGTTTCTACCATTTCCGAAAGTTCCCGCACCTCCTGTTCGAACCGTCCGGCGTCATTGCCTGCGCAGAATTCTTTTTCCGCCTCGGAAAATTGCGCCGCGATCTGCGTGCAGAGCGGAATTTCAGCGCTTTCCGCCAAAACGGGCAGCCCTGCCTGTGCCAGAAACTGTGCGCAGCCGAAAGACCGCAAAAAGACGGTTTTTCCGCTTCCGTTATTGCCGAAAATCAGAAGTCCTTTGCAGTTTTCGGGAATTTCCACGTCGTTCGAGACTACCTTTTGGGGATTGGGTACCGACAGGCAGAGGTAGGGATCCAACAGTCCCCGTATGCAAACGCCGCGCTTTGACAGGTCGGGAAAGCAGAAGGGAATATTTTTTTCCGAAAGAACGCGCATATATTGAAGCGCTACGAAATAAAAATCCAATTCACGATATATGGGCGAAAAGGTTTCAAAAATCTGTTTGGCCACAGCCGCTAGCGCTCCCGATAGGTCCGAGATCGCTTCAACGGTCAGTTTTCTATATTTTTCCGCGCTTCCGGGGTGTGACAGCACAAGTCTTTGACAGGGAAAAACCTCCTTGTTCGTCCTTCTGAAAATGTTCAAGCCTTTCTGTTTCAAATCCGGATCGGTCACATGAATATGTTGGTTGTCGGTTAGTTCATAATGTTCGATCCTGCAGGCGTCGTCGAGAGTGAATCGGAAAGAGCGTATATTGCTGGCGCTGAGATACTCATATTTTGAGCAAAAGGCCAACATTTTCTCAAAATCCGGATGTCGGCAGATCTCCCGGCATGTTTTTTGAAAAACAGTCAGCCCAGCCGAGCAGGGAGCGTAGTTTTCAAGCAGAATGTCAAAGGAGCGGATGCACAGAAGCGTTCGTTTGAGGCAGAGTGCCTGTGCCTCAAGGACGCTCTTTTTCGAGGAGGCCGTGGCTGTTCCGCTGAGATTGAGAACAAATCCCGTCTTTTTTACGTCCTTATTTTGTGCGTGCAGCTCTTCCAGTTCTGCGTAGAGCGATGCAAAGCGCTCAAAAAAGCCGGAAAGTCGATAGAAATCTTTGAGAATGTCTTGGCGAAATTCGACGGTCGCTCTGTCTGGCACGGGGGTGGCTGTCACTTCCAAAAAATATTCTCTTTTTTTAATGTCGGCGCATACTTCCGCAAACGCTCGATCCAATGAAAGTTTATAAAGAATTCTTGGATCAAGATCCGGCATGCCGGACTTTGCGCCTTGAGGGTATAGAATGCTAAGTGCCATTTTCTTTTTGCCTTTCTTCAAGGGACGCCCTGTCCAACTTATATTTTTTCAGAATATCCGCCGCGTATGAGGAGGCGCTCCCCTTCGTTTTGACAATCTTATAGGTTCGCGCATTGTTGTTCTTCTCGTCGATCTGCGGCGTCAAAACCGGAAAAGAGGTCTGAATTACTCCGGGGAAATGGGTGACATACAGGCAGAAGTGTCCTGCGATTCGGATCTTTTCACAGAGTTGCAGGAGCAGTTCAAACCCCTTTTGTTCATCGGCGCTGCTGTAGGTTTCATTAAAAAAGAGAAACGCCTTCTTTTCTTTCGCCTGAGCAAGAATCTCTTCGGTTCTGAAAAGTTCCTCTTCCAGTCTGCCCATCTGGGTGAAACGCTCATCTGTGGGAAAGTGCGCCGCGATGTAGGCAAAAGGGTAGATATTCGCCGCGGCGGCGAAAATCGGACAGCCGGAGAGGAAGAGGATCAGGTTCAGACCCAAAGCCCGCAGGTAGGAGGTTTTTCCGCCGCCGTTTGTACCGGTAAGAAAGAAGAATGGATCTTTCTGTGTAAATTCCCCGTCGTTGGGCACGATGTTCGTACAGTTTTTGGATAGAAGCGAAACATCATAGAGATTTTTCACGGTATACAAGGGTGTTTGTGACACTTTGGGATAGCAGTGGGGAATACCCATTTCCGCGCATTTCCGGTTCAGGGTATCGATCTCTAGAAAAAACTCAAATTCGGAAATGTAGGAGATTGGCTCGCGAAAATCCACGGTTTCATACTGACAAAGAATTTCCTCTACCTGTTTCGTGATGTCGGGGTACAGTGCGCAAAGTGCCTGGGACAGTGCCGGTTCTATGCGTGCAGTGTGCTTTTTTTTGGCGGGAAGAGAAAATCCCAGATTTTTTGCGTAAGTTGCAAATTCGTCGAATTCATCACAAGGTGCATTGTCGGGTGTGACCCAATTTTTCTCCCAAAAGGCGAGAAGCCCTTGGTGAAAGGTTCTTAAAAGTTCCCGCATTTCAAGGACGTTTTGGGAGAGCCGCTCCGAAAACTCTCTTTTTTCGGCGTTGCCGTAGAAGCGCGCCACCTCATCCAGCGCTGGGCATAATCCGGAAAGAGCCGAAAGGGCGGAACAGATTTGGAGATATTCTTCCCATATATGAACCTCTGCGTGCCAGCGTTCCAAAACGTCCTGTGCGTCGTTGGGGAGATACAGCGTTTTTCGGTAGGTGGTAAGCAGTGAAAGGAGATCTTTGATTTTTTCTCTGCATTCACTTTTTTCAAATGCATCGAACAACTGCTGACGGCGTAGAATTTCATCCTCGCCGCAGGGCGAGCGTAATACTTCCAATACGCCTGCGCTGAAGAGCCGGTGCGCCTGAAAATCGGTGAGCAACTGTTCGGGAAGCGGAGCGTTCCCCCGGTTGTTTAAAAGTCTGGGCGTCGTTTTCATGAATGATTCCTTCTTCCTGTCGTCGGGTGGAATTTCCGTCGTTCGCTTTCGACAGATCGGGTTTTGACCGTCTACCCTGAAGCATGTGATCTTGACGGAACGGAGCAATGAACTTTTTGCATCGGAATGTTCCAAGATTCTGTCCCGATCCCTCGGGTCCGCCAGTTTCGGCATTGTGCGGCGGACGCGGCCGTGGACGCTGCGGGGGCGGCGCGGAGGGAGCGGCAGGTTGTACGTTACGTTTCACGCCTGTATGCCCGAGTTTATTTTCGGTCGTTATCAATATCGGCGATTTTCTTTGCCGGCACTCCTCCCATCACGCAGTCGCCGGGAACGTCTTTGGTCACTACCGCGCCGGCGGCGATCACCGCTCCGTCTCCGATGGTGATTCCGGGAAGAATCGTGCAGTTGGCCCCGATCCAGACGTTATTGCCGATGGAAATGGGTTTAGCGACACTGAGGTGCGCCGCCCTTTCCTTAGCGGAAAGAGGATGGTTTACCGTGATGACGCAGGTTCCGGGGCCGATCATCACATCGTTTCCCACGGTGACGGGCGCGGCGTCAAGAATGGTCACGTTGTAGTTTGCAAGAAACCTGTCGCCCACGTGGATGTTCACACCGTATTCGCACTGGAAACCCGGTCCCACCCATGGCGACGCGCCGCAGCTGCCGAACAGTTTGTGCAGTTGCTCTTCGACTTTTTCTTTGTCTTTGTGGTTAAGGGCATTGAGTTCGGCCGACAGGGTCATGGCGCGTACCTTGAGCGCGTCGATTTCAGGGTCGGAGAAACAATACTCCGCACCCGCCTTCATTTTTTCAAGTTCGGTCATAAAAGTTTGCTTGCCTCCTTCAAAGAAATGTGTTTCCGCTGCGGTTTCCTTTGCCTGCATTATAAAACATCTTGCTTTAAAATGCAAGCAAAAAATCGTTGCACTTCACTTGACAATTCGAGACAAAAAGTCGCTTCGGGTCTTGGGGAAGAGATATGACGGTTCTGAAAATCTCCGGGGATCTACCGTGGGCATTTTCACATCTGCCGCACGACACGGGTGTTTTGAAAATTCCCGAAAACACTTGCTTTTTTGACGGTATGGTGCTACAATAAAAAAAATGTTCGAGAAATTAGAAGGAAAATCTCCATGAGAATGATAGTTGTCGGGTGCGGAAAAATCGGAACCGCTGTGATCGCAAGTCTTGCGGGAGAAGGATACGATGTGACCGCGATGGACAGCGATCCGGAGGTGGTGGAGCGTCTGTCCACCCAATATGACGTGATGACCCTTTGCGGCAACGGAGCGGATTGTGACGCTCTGACGGAGGTGGGCGTTTCCGGATGCGACCTTTTTATTGCTTCCACAGCTTCGGATGAACTCAATATGCTCAGTTGCTTTTTGGCGCGCAGAATGGGCGCGAAACACACCATTGCGCGCATCCGCAATCCTGAATACAATGACAAAAGTCTGGGATTCATGCGTCAGCAGTTGGATCTTTCAATTTCCATCAATCCCGAGCAGTTGGTGGCGCAGGAAATTCTCAATGTTTTGAAATTTCCGTCGGCTGTGAAGGTGGAGAGTTTTTCAAGAAGAAATTTTGAAATGATCGAGACGCGCTTGGATCAGAATTCGGTTCTTGACGGACTCACGGTTCGACAGATGCGTGAAAAATACAAGGCGGCGTACCTTATTTGTGCCGTGCAGAGAGAGGAGCAGTTGTTCATTCCCGACGGAAACTTTGTGCTTCGTTCGGGGGATAAGATTGGGATCACTGCCGCGCCGCAGGAAATGCAGAAACTGATGAAAATGCTAGGACTGCTCAAAAAGCAGGTGAAGAGCGTAATGATTTTGGGCGGCGGAAAAACCACTTATTATCTTGCGAAAATGCTTCAGAACATCGGTGTTTCGGTCAAGGTGATCGAAAAGGATCTGCGGTGCTGCCAGGAACTTAGCGCCATTCTCACCGGAGTGATTATTCTGCAGGCGGACGGGTCACATAGCGACATTCTGATGGAAGAAGGGCTGTCGTCGATGGACGCTTTTGTGGCGCTGACAGGTATGGACGAGGAGAATATTCTTTCCTCTATCTCCGCTTTTTTACAGAATGTGCCGAAGGTCATTTCCAAAGTCAACAGGGAGGAATTGTGTTCTCTTGCGGTGAAAATCGGGTTGGACTGCGTGGTGTCTCCTATGGAGGTCACCTCCAACATCATTGTCCGCTATGCGAGAGCCTTAGAAAATACCGACGGAAGCAAAGTGGAAACGCTGTATAAACTGATGGACGGGAAAGCGGAAGCGCTGGAATTCAATGTGAGCGAGGACTTGTCCTTCACCGGGATTCCGCTGAAAGATCTGCACCTAAAAAAGAACATTCTGATTGCCGGGATCATTCGAAACAGAAAACCGGTGATTCCCTCCGGTTTTGACAGCATTCTCCCCGGGGATCGCGTGGTGATTTTGGCGGCCGATCAACGTCTTCAGGATCTCTCGGACATCATGGCTTGAGGTTTGGCGATGAACAGAAAGATGGTATTTAATTTTTTGGGGCAGATCGTGAAGATTGAGGCGCTCATGCTGCTTTTGCCCCTGGCGGTGGCGATCTTCTACAGAGAATGGATGGGCGTGCTGTCCTTCGCCGTTACCGTGCTTTTGGCGCTGTCTGTGGGATTTGCTCTGACCGCCTTTTTTAAGCCGGAAAGCAAACTGATTTATGCGAAAGAGGGTTTTGTGATTGTGGCGCTGTCGTGGATCCTTCTTTCGGGTATCGGCGCACTGCCTTTCGTCATCAGCGGGGATATCCCCAACTATGTGGATGCCTTTTTTGAGACGGTCAGCGGATTTACCACCACCGGTGCGTCCATCCTTACAAACGTAGAGGCCATGAGCCGCGGAATGCTTTTCTGGAGAAGTTTTACCCATTGGGTGGGCGGCATGGGTGTGCTGGTGTTTGTGATGGCCTTGGTTCCCTCAATATGCGATCGTTCTATCCATGTGATGAAGGCGGAAATGCCCGGACCGATCGTTGGAAAATTGGTTCCGAAGGTCAAACAGACGGCGAAAATTCTTTATCTCATATATATTTTTATGACTCTTGTGCAGGTGCTGCTGCTTCTGTGCGGAGGGATGAACCTTTTTGAAAGTTTGGTGCACGCTTTCGGAACGGCGGGAACCGGAGGGTTTGGCGTCAAATCTGACAGCATCGGAGGGTATTCCCCCTACCTTCAATGGGTGATTACCGTGTTCATGCTTCTGTTCGGCGTCAACTTCAACCTGTATTACCTTTTACTTGTCCGCCGCTTTAAAAGCGCTTTCCGTTCGGCAGAACTTTGGTGTTATTTGGGCATTGTGGCGGTGTCAACCGGTATCATTGCCGTCAACATTTTCCCAATGTACGGGGGCTTTTCCGAAACGCTGCGGAACGCCGCCTTCCAGGTTTCTTCGGTGATCACTACTACGGGCTTTTCCACGGTGAATTTTGATCTGTGGCCGGAATTGTCCAAAGCGGTGCTGCTTCTTCTGATGTTCATCGGTGCTTGTGCAGGCTCTACCGGGGGCGGGCTGAAGATCTCACGGGTGATGATGCTCTTCAAGATGATCGGCAGAGAATTGCGCAAGATGCTGCATCCGCGGGCTGTTGAGGCGGTTCGCTTCGAAGGAAAAAAATTGGACGATCAGACACTGCAGAGCACTTCCAACTATTTTGCCATCTATGTGGTGGCTTTTATGGCCGTTTTCCTGCTCATCAGTTTTGAGCCTTTCAGTTTCGAGACGAATTTTTCAGCGGCGGCGGCCTGCTACAACAACATTGGACCGGGCTTTGGGGCGGTGGGTCCCATGGGAAGTTTCTCGGGATATTCCCCCTTTTCAAAGATCGTTCTGTCGGTGGCAATGCTGTTGGGAAGACTGGAGATCTATCCCCTGATTTTCACCTTTTCCCTCTCCACATGGAGCAAAAAACAGAATTGAAAGAACCGGACGGCAAAATGGAACAGCACGAAAGAGGTCAAACGGCGCGGAAATTTTTCTTGTGGGAGACGGTGTCAAAGCCCCACGGGTTTTGACGCGCAGAATGAAAAGCGCAAAGTGCGGCCGCAGACATTCTGTACACATGTACACATTGTAGTACACATATATAAGTAAAAATACGTATATGCAAAAGCGATAGAACTGTAAGCAGGACATGTGCATATGCAAGAACGGGATATATCCAGAGGCAAAACATACGCATATGCAAAAACGGGCTATAACCATAGACAAGAAACCGCCGCGGTCAGAAAGGCAGGGTTGCTGCAATGAAGAAGAGATTTGAATTGAAAGATGACGGGATTCTCTGGACGGTGAAACCGGGACAGGGAGCGCACACTGACGAAATCGAGATGAGCGGAAGGGGCGTGGACTTTTTCGTGCGATACGGTGTGGGCGAAGGGGGTGAAACGGTGCTGTCAAGGTGCCTGGTATTCCCCTTTTTGCGCACCATTCCCAACAACACCCATGCCTCCTTTCAGTGCACGCTGCCTGAGGAGGGCGTTCCTCTTGTATACATCGACGGACACCCGGCCAAAGAACGGGCGTGCGCCTTCTTCTTTGACGGAGTGCTCATCG
>CANQNM010000062.1 GCA_947625265.1 uncultured Clostridia bacterium | reverse complement strand
ATGAGACACCCCAGCACGATGAAGGCACCCGCGGGTGACGTGAGAATTCCCACAGGCGTGTACCATTTTCCGAACAATTCAAGGCCGAAAAAGGTTCCCGCTCCGAATATCTCACGGAATGTTCCCAAAAGAAGCAGCGCCATTGTAAAACCCAATCCCATGGCCAATCCGTCAAAAACCGAGGGCAGGGGTTTATTTTTCGAAGCGTACGCTTCGGCTCTGGCGAGAATGATGCAATTCACCACGATCAGGGCGAGAAAGGCCCCGAGACTCTCCGCAATATCCGGCAAATACGCGTTCATCAGCATCTGCACGATGGAAACAAAACCGGAGATGATCACTATGTACGAGGCGATGCGTACCTGATCCGGAATGAATTTTCGCAAGAGGGATATAAGCAGATTGGAGCAGGTGAGCACAGCCGTAACTGCGATTCCCATAGCGAAGGAGTCGGTGGCGGAGGTGGTCACTGCGAGAGAGGCGCACAGTCCCAGAACCTGCACGAAGAGCGGGTTTTTGTTGAAGAGTCCGTTCTTAAACTGTTCAGCGACCGATTTTATACTCATTGTGACGGTTCCTCTCTTTCGGAAACTATTGTTTCATAGGCGTTCAACGCGTTCTTTACGGCGTTGTTTAGAGCCGTGCTCGTTCTGGTCGCGCCGGAAATGAAGGGAATGTCTACGTCTTTTTGAATGTTCTGTGCTGTATGGCCGATATAATTTTCGAAATAGTCTGTGCGAAGAACCTTTCCGCCAATGGAAGGCGTTTCGCCGTTTTTCACATTTGAAATCCCCACGATTTTTCCCTCGGTATCCACAGCCACGAGCACCTCGACGGTGCCTTTGTACGCGCCGTTTCCGGTGACGTCAAAGCAATATCCGATTTCAGCCCCGTCTTTGCTGACGGCGTACACCGCCTTTACGCTGCTTTCATGTCCTGCGGGGGAGGATTCTTTCGCGTCGATTCCGTCCCCAAAGAACAGTTCCATGTTGTTTCGCAGTGTTTCCGCGTTGTTTTTTTCAATAACCGGCGCGGTGAAAGCGTTCACTCCGGCAAGAACGGCTACAGTGACAATGCAGATCACCACAAGAGGAAGGGCAATTTTTACAATGTATTTAAAATTTTTCATTTTGCTCCCTCCTTCAGTTTTTTCTCTGTGGTTTTCTTTTTCGAAATACCGTAAGGACGGGGAACGGTGATCTTATCAATGTAGTACACAAGGAGGTTCATGGCGAGAATGGCGTAAGACACTCCTTCGGTTCCGGCAAAATATCGGATAATTACCGTGAGAATACCGCATCCTGCGCCGAAAATCAACCTTCCCTTGCTTGTGATGGGACAGGTGACATAGTCGGTGGCCATGAACACCGCGCCGAGCATCAATCCTCCCGAGCAGAGATGGGAGAGGGTGTATACCAGGTCGAATCGCTCAAAACCAGAACCTGGCAACAGGAATGTCAGCAGCGCTACCGTTCCCAGGAAAGCGACCGGGATGTGCCATGTGATCACTTTTCTTGCAAGCAGGTAGACAAAACCCATAAGAATCAAGAGCGCGGAAACTTCTCCGATGACGCCGGCCTCATTGCCGATGAACATATCCAGAACCGTTCTGTATGTACCGGCATATTGATCTCTGATCAAAACCGACGCAAGGGGTGTGGCACCTGTGAGAATTTCCGTATTTGAGACGTTTTCAAACAGTCCGAGTTTTGCAAGCGCCGGAATTCCTGCGGGTACGGTCATTGCGGCGGCAAAGGACGCCATCAGAAATGCACGGCCGGCTAAAGCCGGATTTACGAGATTTTTACCGATGCCGCCAAAGAGCATCTTGACAATCACGATGGCGAAAAACGAACCAAGTACCGGCATCCACAGGGGAATGTTCACAGGGAGGTTGTAAGCAAGTAGGATTCCCGTGACCACCGCCGACAAATCTCCCACGGAAATCGGTTTGTGCAGCAGCAGAGTGTAGAGCAGTTCAAAAAGAACGCAGGAGGCGACGCTGACGACGGTGACGGTGAGCGCGCGCATTCCGAAAACATAGCATGCCCAAATGAGCAGAGGAAGAAGAGCGATGATGACGTCGAGCATGACAAAGGCAGTGGTACGGGCGCTGTGCATGTGGGGAGAAGGGGAAACGGTCAAAAGTTGTTTTTCCGGGGAATTATTCACTTGTTTTTTCCTCCTTCTCCTGATTTTTATCCTTGTCTTTTTCTTCGTTTAAAGCGCGTTTGGCCGCCTGTTCGCGTTCAAATGCCGCTTTCTTTGCGGCGGCGGCGCGTTTTTCCTCGATGATCTTGCTTTTTGCCGTACGGATGTATTGGGTGAGTTCTAGCCGTGCGGGGCAGTTGTAAGAACAGGTTCCGCACTCAACGCAGGAAGTGGCGTAAAACTTTTCGCAGTTCTCCAGATCTCCCTTCAACGCATATCTGTAAATTTCTCTCGGAACGAGGTGCATCGGACAGTTCGCCACGCATTTCCCACAGCGGATGCAGGAAGACTGCTGGATATGTCCTTTCCTTTCGTAGGCCCTGGACATGGCGAGAACCGCCGATGTCCCCTTGACCACAGGAGCGTCGATATCCCATTGGGCGAATCCCATCATCGGTCCGCCCGAAATAAGGGTTTTGACGCTTTCAGGATTACCGTCGCAGAATCGGATAAGATCTGAAAAAGGCGTTCCAATGGGACAGAGGAGATTGGAAGGTCTGCCGACGCAGTCTCCGTCTACCGTGACAATGCGCTCCACGAGGGGCATTCCGGTGACGAAGGCGTTGTAAATCGCAGCGCATGTCTCAGCGTTGAAAATGACGCATCCCAAATCCGCAGGCAATTTGCCTGCCGGCAGCTCCTTGCCGGTGAGCGCATAGATGATTTGTCTTTCATCTCCTTGAGGATACTTAGTTTTCATTACGCAGACGGTGATCATTTCCGGGTCAAAATTCAGTTTTGAAATGGCGCGCACCGCATCCATCTTGTTGTTTTCGATAGCGATGATTCCTCTGCGCAGTTTAAACGCTTTCAGGAGAATCTTGATTCCTCCGATGACTTTTTCGGGATGCTCCAGCAAAAGTCTGTGGTTGGCGGTGATGTAGGGTTCGCATTCGGCACAGTTCACAATGAGTTTGTCTGCTTTACCGATCGCCGAGGAAATCTTTGCGTAAGTGGGAAACGTAGCGCCGCCCATACCGGAGATTCCCGCTTTTCTAACCACCTCCACAATCTCCTCGGGAGTGGTTTCGCCGATGGTTTTTTCAAACGGGTGAATGTCGGGAGAAATTTTGTCTTCAAAGTCGTTTTCAATGACCACAGGCGTGCCCATGGCGTTGTTTACCGACCGGATTTCCCGAACCGTTCCGGAAACGCTGGCATGGACGGGACAACCAAGTCCTTTATCAATTTCACCGATCATCTGCCCTTTGTAAACTTTGTCCTGAGGTTTTACATTGGGCGTGCAATGCAGACCGATGTGTTGAGACATGGGGATATAGACCAGTTCTGGAGCCGAAATGGGCGTGACAGGACACTTGCTGGTGTTTTTGTGCTCGTTCAGGTGCGTTCCGCCTTTGAAAGTATATGCCAAAATCACTTCACCTCTTGAAAAAACAAAAATTGAGTACAGAAAGTCAACCACTGTAAAATCCGATATATTATATAGTATCGCGTTCGAAAAAACAAGGGCTTTTTTAAAAAAAAGGGTTAAAATGCGCAGGTTTATGCGTGGAAAATATTGAAATGTATCTAAAAGATGTTGACAAGAAGGAAAAAATGGTGTAAAATGAAATAAAATAGGCGGGAGGTTTGACAGTGTCCGCGCATATGATAACGAAAGGATGAGATAAAATGGCTGATAAGAGAATTCTTGTGATCGACGACGACACCAACATTTGTGAACTGTTGCGCATATATCTGGAAAACGAAGGGTTTGAAATTAAGACAGCGAATGACGGCGCGGAGGGACTTGCCCTTTTTAAAAGTTGTGACCCGGATCTGGTGCTGCTTGACATCATGCTTCCTCACATGGACGGTTGGGAAGTTTGCAGAAAGATTCGCGAGATCTCTTCAAAGCCGGTTATCATGATTACTGCCAAGGGCGATGTCTTTGACAAGGTTTTGGGACTGGAGTTGGGCGCCGACGACTTTGTGGTAAAACCTTTTGATATGAAGGAACTTTCGGCAAGGGTGAAGGCGGTTTTGCGCCGCACCAGCAGCCGCAGCAGGGATCAGAACAGCGATGTGATCAAATTCGACAATATTGAAATCAATATGGAAGAGTATACGCTGAAACTCCGGGGAAAGAGTGTGGATATCCCGCCAAAGGAACTGGATTTGATACACTATCTCGCGTCCAACTACAACCGTGTGTTTACAAGGGATCAGTTGCTTGATAAAGTCTGGGGATATGATTTTGCGGGCGATTCCCGTACCGTGGACGTTCATATCAAGAGATTGCGTGAAAAGTTGGAGGGCGTCTCTGACAAATGGGTTCTCAAAACCGTTTGGGGCGTCGGGTATAAGTTTGAATTGCTTCAGTGATAAAGTTCCGGCGGTCGGGTTTCTGACCGCCGGAAGAGTTTGGTGCCCATCGTTCCGGGCTTTTTTTGTTGTCGGCGCCGCACATGCCAACAGAGAGTTAGAGGGACGTTTCAGAAAAGTTATATCCGCTGGATGTTTCTTGGAAAGGAGGACGGGAATCGGTGTTTAAAAGTGTTTTCACAAAATACATAGTCAGTTTTATTCTCATTTTTACCGTCAGTTTTCTTTGTTTTGCGGCGGTGATTTACGCATACGTTTCGGAATATGCCAGAAGCGAACTGATCGACAATGTGCAGTCGGCCTCCACTTCCACCAAGATCATGCTTGACAAGATGTATGAAAACTACTTTTCGGTGGAGGATGATGTTACCTATTCTGATTTTATAAAAAATAAAACCGATGATATCAACGCTGCCATTGAAGGTATTTCCAAGTTTACCGATATAGACATTCTGATCGTTGACACCACCTGCACGGTTGTGGCAAGCACGGAAAGCGAGTATCTGTCCCGCATTATTTCACAGGATTTTCTAAAAAGCAAGTTCAGCGTGGACACCAAGGTGACGGTGAAAGAACTGACCGACAAACCAAGTTATGTGAGCAAGCAGGATCTTTCCGGTCTTGAGGAAAACTATGTGCTCGTACTCAACAGTGTGGATTCCGACGAACTGATTTTGGACAAGTTGGTACAGGCAATTTCCGCCGCGGCCGTCATTGTGTTTCTTTTTGGATTCGCCGCCTGTTATCTCATCAGTTATCGGATGACCACACCTCTGAAGGAGATGAGTAAGGCTGCAAAAAGGTTCGCTTTGGGAGATTTCAATGCAAGAGTGCACGTGGACGGTAGGGACGAGATTGCGGAACTGGCTAAAGCATTCAACAACATGGCTCAGTCTCTTTCCGATTTGGACGATCAGCGCAGCACGTTTCTTGCCAACATTTCCCATGATTTGAGGACGCCGATGACGTCCATTTCAGGATTCATAGACGGTATTCTTGACGGAACCATTCCACCGGAGAAGAGAGATTATTATCTGAATATCGTCAGTGTGGAGATCAAAAGACTTTCCCGGTTGGTGCGCACGCTTTTGGAAGTTTCAAGGATTGAAGCGGGCGTAAGAAAGTTCAACATGGTGAATTTCGATGTTTGCGAAATGGTGATGACCATCCTCTTTTCCTTTGAAAAGCAGATTGATGGAAAAATGCTGGATGTCGAATATGTGTGCAACAAAGATCACCTTTATGTAAAGGCGGATTCGGATGCAATCCACCAGGTTTTGTATAATCTTGTGGACAATGCGGTGAAGTTTTCATACGAAAAAGGGAAACTGCGCGTTTCCATTGCTGATACGGTCACCGGGATTTCCATTGAAGTGTACAATGAGGGCAACGGAATTTCAAAAGCGGATCTGCCGCATGTGTTCGACCGCTTTTTCAAAGCGGATAAAAGCCGTGGGGTGGATAAAACCGGCGTGGGATTGGGACTGTTTATTGTTAAGGCCATCATGCAGGCGCACGGCGAGATGATTACCGTTTCCAGTGAGGAAGGGAAGTATTGCAGTTTTAAACTGACTCTCCCCAAGGGTGACCCTCCGCTTTCCGAGAAGCGTAAACTTCAGAAAAGGGAATCGGCGTCACGCCGTGACAGTCAGACGGAAAAAGAAAAGAAATTCAATGACGTCGAGGCCGAAAGCGGCGCGGACGGCCGATGCGAGGGGGCCGGACGGGACTGTGCGGGGGAAGTGAGTTCGGAATCCTTTGATGGTACGAAGAAGCCTGTCTGTACTGACGAGCGCACAGGTTTGAATTCCGACCGGGGCGACGGCAGGTCTGCCGATGCGGATACTTATAAAAATTCAGAAAAGCCGAAAGAAAAGAAAAGCACACGGCGCGGCCGGAGCGGCAAAAACGGGAAACAGTAAGAACCGGAATGTTCCGAATGCCGTATTTGTTCTGTGTACGCGATACAAAACATTCAAAACCGCCGCGCGAGACGTTTCACTCTTGGAAAATTATGAGAGAAGCGTACCGCGTGGCGGCCTTTTATGCGGAGCATGCATTTTAAAGCGCAGGTTCCGAGAAAGACAGGAAAAAGTATGTTCTGGAGGATTATTGGGTGCACATTGCTTGGGAAGCGGATTCAATGAGACGTTGTACGGCAAGAGCAATGTCCGTCTGTCTGGATTGATCGGACTGTTCAGGCCGCGGGGATTGTTTATACACGGCGGAACCGGCGACAAATATTTCGGCGCCTGCCTTTGCGGCATAACCGATGGTTTCGGGAGTGATTCCACCGTCTACTTCGATGGGAATGGCTTTTCCGCATTTTTCGATCATCGCTTTGGCATAATTGATGTTTTTCACTGCATCGAAAAGGAAGGATTGCCCCCCAAATCCCGGTTCCACGGTCATGATCAGTACCATGTCGCACAGGTGCAGATAAGGTTCTAAAATTTTTGGGTCGGTTTTGGGCTTGATCGACAATCCGGACTTTGCCCCGCATTCACGGATGGTCGTTAGGGTTTTTTTGATATCAGAGCAGGCCTCGGTGTGAACCGTAACAATATCGGCGCCCGCATTGATGAAATCCCTGACATAACGGATGGGTTCTTCGATCATGAGGTGAACGTCGAACACCTTGTCTGTATATTTTCTCAGTGATGAGATCACACAGGGCCCGATGGTGAGATTGGGAACAAAACGGCCGTCCATCACGTCCATGTGAATGTATTCGGCCGGGGTATTGTCGGTTGCGGAGATTTCTTCTCCAAGTTTTGAAAAATCACAGGACAGTATGGAGGGCGAAATAACGATCATTTTGTGCACCGTACCTTTTTACGAACGTTTCGTTTTTTAAGTTTAAGCGAGGGCATTTTGAGGGCGGTTCGCTCGGACATGGGAAATTGCAGAGCATACGGCGGAACGCCGGGCGATCAATTGATCTTTTCTATCATGCATACCGCATGCGCGGCAATGCCCTCAAGACGTCCTGTAAAGCCCAGTCCTTCCTCGGTCGTCGCTTTGACCGACACTCTGTCCGACTGTTGTGCCAAATCGAGGGCCTCCGCAATTTTTATGCGCATTTTCCCGATGTGCGGCTGAAGTTTTGGCTTTTGCGCGAGAACCGTCGCGTCAATGTTGACGATCCTGTACCCGTGAGCCTTTACCATTTTGCCTACCTGTCGGGTAAGAAGCAAACTGTCCGCTCCTTTATAGGTATCGTCTGTGTCGGGAAAGATTTTTCCGATGTCCCCCAGTGCCGCGGCGCCGAGCAGTGCGTCCATAATGGCGTGCAAAAGCACGTCTGCGTCGGAGTGACCTTCCAGCCCCTTTTCATATGGAATACATACTCCGCCGATGATCAAATCTCTCTGTTCAACCAGACGGTGTACGTCGTAGCCGTGACCGATTCTATATTCTCCCATAACAAGTCCTCCCGTCTTTGTTTTTCAAAGGCATTCTTTTTTGCTTCACTTTACGGAACTTTACGGAATGTTTTCTTTCACTTTCTTCGGAGGCAGTTTTTGCCGGCGTCACCGCGAAGAATGCCTCTATCCCTGGCGGCACATGGGAGGCGCCGAAAAATCCCGTCTTTTGTGTCTGTTCCTTGCTTGTCGGTTCCTTGCTTTTGGAAAAAATTTTATTCGCAGTCTCTGGACATAAGGATCGCTTCCGCAATGATAAAATCGGTAGGTACGGTGATTTTCATGTTTTCACAGCCGCATTCCACAACCTTCACGCCGAAGCCGACGTGCTCGGCAAGGGAGCAGTCGTCAGTCCCTTTGAATCCGTCTCGCCGCGCGACGTAGGCGGCGGCGCGATAAAGGTCGGCATAAAAGATTTGTGGGGTTTGCATGTTGTAAAGAGTCGCACGGTCCGGCTGGTTGTCAAGGGCGGTTTTCCCTCTTGCGTCCACCGTTTTGACAGTATCCACGGTTTTACAGGCGGCCGTGGCGCATTTGTATCGCAGAGCCATGTCGAAAACCTTTTCGATTTGTTTCGGAGTGACAAGGCATCTGGCGGCATCGTGGAAAGCGATATATGACGCCTTTGGCGAAACATTTTCCATACCGATGAAGGATGATTCCTGTCTGGTTTCTCCACCTGGGACGGCTTTTGTGAATTTTTTGATGCCATATTTTGCGCACATGTCGTCATATAACGTGCACTCGTCGGCTCTTGACACCACAACGATTTCACTGCAGAAATCGCAATGCTCGAAAGAGAGCATGGTTCTTGCGACTACGGGCACGCCGTTAAGCAAATACTGTTGTTTGGAAACGCCGCCGGTTCTCGAGGACATTCCGCCGGCCAGAATTACCGCGGAAAAATACCGTCCGCTTTTTTTGAAAATCATGGTCATTTTCTCCGTTGTATCAAAAGTTGCTGCTCCCTTTGTGATTGTATCACATTTACCGAAAAAATGCAAGAATCCGTGTAATAAAATCATGCAACAATTTCCGCGCGGGCGAAAAAAAGTATTTGAAAAATACGGGTGTTTATGTTATAATATATTTGATAATACATTTGAGTATGTGGATTCCCGTTTTATGAACGCCGGAGGCTTGTAGATGGAAGTTGTCAGAGAGTATTTTTCAAAAATATGGATGCTGTTGTCCTCGATAGATATTTTTGACTTTGTGGATATTATTCTGATTGCTGTTCTGCTGTTTTACGCTTTCAGATTCATCCGTGACCGAAGGGCTGGAAAACTCATCGCGGGAATTGTGATTCTGTTAATTTTTCAGATTTTCGCAATCAATTTCGGTTTGCGTGCGGTGGATTTCATCCTTGGGAACTTCTTCAAAGTCGGGGTTCTTGCCTTGATCATCCTTTTCCAGCCTGAACTTCGGTCGGCGCTTGAAAAGGTCGGTTCGGAGCCTTTGAAGGGACTGAAAATCATCAGTGAGAAAAACATGATACAAAGCAAGGCCTTGATGATCGACAGTATCTGCAACGCCTGTCACAGGATGTCCATGGACAAAACCGGAGCACTGATCGCCATTGAACGTGAAACCAAACTGGGGGAGTATATAAATACAGGGACGGTGGTGGACGCTTCTCCTTCGTCATCGCTGATTGAGAACATTTTTTTCAAGAATTCCCCTTTACACGATGGTGCCGTGATATTCAGAGACGAACGGTTGTATGCCGCGGGATGTTTCCTGCCTCTTACGGGTTCGGATGAATTCAGGGAATTGGGCACCAGACACCATGCGGCCATCGGTTTAAGCGAACTGAGCGACGCGATTGTTATTGTCGTATCCGAACAAACCGGAACGATTTCGGTGACACTTAATGGAAAATTGAAGCGGAATGTGGACTTGAAAAATTTTTTGCGTTCCATACTTCTCGAATCCTCGGAAAGTGACAGAAACGGGAAAAAGAAGAAGGCAAAGGGTCAGAAAAATCCGATTGACGAGACGAACGTTCACTCGGAAAACAATTGAAAACCTATGTCCGTTCGAAGTTTAACGAAAGGAATGATGAGAAGATGAACCTGACGGCTTTCGACACAAATGAGGACAGGAAGCAAAGCGGAGGCGACGGAACTGACAGATCGGCAAGAAACAAAAAAGGGCGTGGATCTGTACTGGTGTCGCTGGGACTGTCCATATTTGCCGCGATTGCGCTTTGGCTTTTTGTTGTGGCTGAAAACAACACCTGCTCGGGCATCAGCATTCAGGTGAGCGGAATCGAACAACTTATGAGTTACAACTACACTGTTTCTGCCATCGAACCTTCTACGATTGAATTGGTCTTGAAAGGAAAAAACGACCAAATCGATAGAATTCTTTCGGACAAATCGCTGGTTGCCGCAACGATCCATGTTTTTGCCCATGAGGGAGAGGAAGGCAACTGTTTGTTTAGTGACGTAACGCAAATCAAAGCAGGGGAATACGTGGTTGATGTGGATATTGTATTGCCAGAAGGTGTTACCTGCAACACGAAATCGGTGAAGGTTACCGTTTCCGAAACTTTTTCAAGGGTCTTAGGGAAAGACGATTTTAGAATCAATCTGAGTAACTATTCTTTCGGAAACGGATTTTCCAAAGCGGAAGAATTTGTGCGTGAAAACAGTTTGACGGTGAGCGGGGACGAGGGTACGGTTTCAAGGATTAGTTATATCGGACTAAATATTGACTGGCTCAAGGAAGTGACCGACGATGTGGAAGCTGTGATCACTCCCGTGGCGTACGACAGTTTCGGAGGGGTGATCGACACAAAATTTCTTCGTTTTGAACCTGCACAGTTGAACGTGGCGATTACCGTCAATAAAAGCAAAAACTTTCCGTTGGTGCTGCGTCTTCCCGAAGGCGATACGGGAGTATATACGCTGTCCAGAGGAACGGTTCGTCTGATCGGGCCGGTAGCGCTGATCGACAAGATCGGCGACGAGATTGTTTTGAACGAAGATCAGAATTTTGAGCAGGAACCGGAGATTCGCGCATTGTATACTTTGGAGGCGGGGCGATTCGGGAGCGCCGTGCGGATCGTTGAACAGTCGGGAAACACAAAATCGTTGTCTATTCAGGTGACCCGCACCGAAGGAACAGTGCAGGAGGAAATTGTTGTCCCGCTATCCGCCGTCAAAATTTTTCCGCCGGAGGGAAAGATATACACGGTTCTTGAGGAAGAATTGAGAATCACTGTGGAGTATTCCCCTGACAAAAACGAGAAAATGACTTCCGACGATCTTCTGGTTTTTTTGGATCTGACAAATATGCAGAACGGTCAGACGCCGGTGACTCCGACGGTAAGTTGGAAACCGTCGGGAAAATTTCAAAATGTAAGACTGATCTCTGTTTCACGGGCAACTGTGAACATCTCGGACTTGCCGCAGCCTGGAGGCGACAGTATTGATACCGACGGTGATCAGCAGATTCAACGCCGTGAACTTTATATCCAAGATTTATAGGGACGGGTCGTTGCATGAGCCAAGAGAAAACTGAGAACATCACCGGACATGGGTATGATCTGATTCTGCGGAATATCTCTCTGCCGTACAGAGAAAATCCCGCATACGCTGTGGAAATTGCGACAAAGAGACTTTCCCTCTGCGGTTTCGGCACAAAAGGGGCGAAAATTCACAAAAGATCGGTGGACGCTCGAAAAAAGGAAGATATACGGTTTGTATACTCGGTGTTGGCGCATACGGATCGCAAACCGTCTGAAAGGGTTTTGGAAAGGCTTGACGCTGTCTGCGATTCGGGAAGCGTCCGATGTCCGCAGTGTGGAGACGAAATTCTTCGCGCTCCTATAACGGTTGCGGGGTTTGGCCCTTGCGGGATGTTTGCGGCGCTTGCGCTGGCGCGTGCCGGATACCGTCCAATCGTTTTTGAGCGTGGAGAAAATATTGACAGACGAAAAGAAAAAGTAGAAAAGTTCTTTGAGACAGGACTGCTCGATCCTGACAGCAATATACAGTTTGGTGCGGGGGGCGCAGGTACGTTCTCCGACGGAAAACTGGTGACCAGAATCAATGACCCGTTGGGCAGAGAGGTTCTTGAGACATTTTACAGTTTTGGGGCCCCGGAGAGCATTC
>CANQNM010000061.1 GCA_947625265.1 uncultured Clostridia bacterium | reverse complement strand
TCGCAAATGTCTCGGGTGGAAATCTCCTGAGGAAGTCTTTTTCAAAAAATCGTTGCACTTCACTTGACAATTCGAGGAAAAAAGTCCCCTGAAAACCTTCAAAAACTTTTGAAAAAGAGGTTGATCCCTTCTTTTTTTTTCGAAAAGCGGGTTTGCCCGCGGGCTAAAATCCCCCCTGAATAGGTATTCCCCCCTGCTTGGGTATTCCCCCCCTGCTTGGGTATTCCCCCCTGCTTAGGTATTCCCCCGTTTTTCACACTATGTGCGGAAACATTTCCTCAGCGCTTTGTATTCGCCCAAAACCAACATAGTTTTATCCTCCGTCAAGACCGTATCGGGCGTAACAGAAACATTCAGTTTTCCGTTTTGCTTCATCGCCATAATGTTGACGTTGTATTTTTTGCGCACGTCAATTTGTCCCACCGTCTTTCCCACCCAGGCTTCCGGCACCGAAACCTCAAAAATCGAATGGTTTTCATCAAGTTCTACATAGTCCAGAATGTGATCGGTGCTGTAGCGGATCGCCGTCCATTTCGCCACCTGCTTTTCGGGATCCACCACCTCGTCGGCGCCGTTGCGCAGCAGAAATTTCGCCTGCACATCGCGCTCGGCGCGGGCCACCACCAGTTTGGCGCCCAATTCCTTCAGAAGCGACGTTGTTTCAAGAGAACTCTGAAAATCGTTCCCGATGGCCACAATGCAGACGTCAAAATTATTAACGCCCAAAGACTTCAAAAATTCCGCATTCGTACTGTCGCCAATCTGGGCGTTGGTCACCAGCGGCAAAATTTCATTCACCCTCCCTTCATCCTGATCCACCGCCATCACCTGATGATCAAGGGCGCTGAGCTGCGCCGCAATATATTTTCCAAAACTTCCAAGTCCAATAAGCAAAATGGATTTCATTGAAACACTCCTTATCCCACAGTAATCTTTTCAAGCGGCAGTTTGGAAGAATTCCTTCCCGTGCCCGAAAGCGCCGCGAACATCAGCGTCAGGCCGCCCACACGACCGACAAACATCAATACTATAAGCACCGCCTGCGACAGCACACCCAGCCCCGGGGTGACGCCAAGGGTAAGCCCTACCGTTCCCGCGGCGGACGCGGCCTCGAAAAGGCATGTGCCCAGCGGCAACCCTTCCCCGGCGCTCAAAACGATCGCTCCGCCCAAAAAAAGAGCCACATACATCACAAGCACCGTCGCGGCGTTTTTCACCGTACCGACGTCAACCGTTCTGCCGAACACCTCGGCGTCCTTTTTGCGGCGAAAAGTCGCAAGAGCGTTGAGCATCAGCACGGAAAACGTCGTGGTCTTCATCCCTCCCGCAGTGGATCCGGGCGAACCGCCGATGAGCATGAGCACAATCATAACTGCCCGGCCGATTTCCGTCATCGCGGAGAGATCTGCCGTGTTAAAACCCGCCGTTCTGGGCGTGACCGCCTGAAAAACAGAAGAGAGAACCCGTTCTTTTCCGGACAGTTCCGAAAAATCGGAAAAGAAGAAGAGCAGCGCCGGAAAGACGATCAGAACCGCGGTAGTCACAAGGATGATTTTGCTTTGCACGCGGTATTTTTTGAAATGATGCCTGTTCACACGTATATCCTCCCACGTAAGAAAGCCCAGGCCCCCCACGATCAAAAGCAGCATCACCGTGATGTTTACAGTGGGACTTCCGGCGTAAGAGGTAAGCGAGGCATAAGGCGCGTCGGGCGTGCCCAAAATGTCGAATCCTGCGTTGCAAAAAGCGGATACCGAATGAAAAACCGCCATCCACACGCCTTTGGCGCCGAAATCCCGGCAGAACACCGGCATCATCGCAAGCGCGCCGACAAACTCAATCAAGGCCGTTGTGATCAGAATAAACTTTGTAAGTCTTACAATTCCACCCATCTTCGGTGCGGCAATGGCCTCCTGCATCGTGCTCCGCTGCATCAGCGTGAACTTTCTTTTTGAAAGAAGCGCCAAAGACGCCGCCACAGTCACAACGCCAAGCCCTCCGATTTGAATGAGGACAAGAATCACCGCCTGGCCAAACGCCGACCAATGCGTTGCCGTGTCCCGAACCACAAGTCCCGTAACGCACACCGCCGACGTAGAGGTGAACAGCGCCTCGTGAAAAGGCGTGACCGTTCTGCTTTTTGCGGATATGGGCAGCATCAGAATCAGCGCGCCCAGAAGGGTTACCGCCACGAAACCCAATATGATGATTTGAAAGGAGGACAGACGTCCCCGGAATTTTCTCGGTTTATCCATATAGCGTTATTCCTTCAGGTTTTTCGTCGCCAAGATTTTTGCACCCGGTTTTCAGCGGCGAGGGTTGAGTTTCCGCGAAAACCCGCCGGCACTTGCCATCCAAAGCGCAGCCGTCCCGATCAAAACTATGACCGTCCCGGATTCGCACTTCGACCGATCAAGAGACTGCCGGCTTTTCAAAGATCGGAAAAAAGAATACAATCGGCGTTTCACAGCGCCCGATAACCGCGCCTGCGGGAGCGCCGACAACTCCGAATTTTTCACAGAAGCGAACGGTCCGAAAGCCGAAGAACCGGAAAGCAGAGAAATCAGAAAAAGGGAACCGACGACACGGCCGCTCTTATTGACGTCCCTTCAACCAAAGACGTTCCTCCCGTCGATCCCGTTCTTTCTCTCTCCCCTGTCCAAACCGACGCTTCTTTTTTCCGCAAGAGGTGAAAAAGTTTTCCACAATCCCTTTTTCAGCGTTCATCGGATTTTTGGCACTTTTTTAAGAGTTTTCAACATTCTGCACAGGCTTCTCCACAGAAATTTCGGTAAAAAAATGAATGAAATCAAACAAATTCTTTAAAATTCATTTTTTCTCCACAGAAACCAGTTTTAGAAGAATATGGAATGTTCGCAAAAACAAAAGGAAAATTCCAAGCCCGCAGACAAACCCGCTTTTCAGACACGAAGAAAGTATCTGCCTCTTTTTTCAAAAGTTTTTGAAGGTTTTTAGGGGACTTTTCCTAAAGAGTCCTTTAAATGGGGCGCGGGGCAAAGCCCCACATAAGACTTTGTCTTCACTTTGAAATTCCTTTTCCCTGCGCCTGCTGTTTCGGCAATCTTTTCGGAAGGCGATTTGCATTCTTAGAAAAAGTGTCCGAGGGCGTCCGGGACGTTCCCCTTCCGCTCTCTGGCTGCTTCTGGGAAAATTTTTGATTGTTTCGCCGTTTCTGCCCGCCCCGAAAGCGCGGCGTTGAAAGGGCCAACGAAACGCCGGAACCTCTCCGCTGCCGAACCTTCTGCGTTCCGAGATTCTAAAAATATTTTCTGTCCAGCGACCGAAGTCGGATGGCCTCGGCAATATGCGCCGCTCCGATGCGTTCGCTGCCCCCCAAGTCGGCAATCGTGCGCGCAACGCGCAGAATGCGGTCGTGACCCCTGGCGGACAGCCCCAGATTCTCATACGCGGCACGCAGCATTTCGTCGCCCTCCTTATCGGGCGTGCAGAAAATCCGCACCTCTCTTGCGCTAAGCGCGGCGTTGCACTGTGCGTTGATTCCCGCATGTTCATAGCGGCCACGGGCGACGGTTCGCGCCCGGTCTACCCGTTCGCGGACGGTCTTCGAGGGTTCGCAGGGGGTCTGTGCGGACAGTTCGTCATAACTCAACGCCGGAACCTCCACCTGAATGTCAATGCGATCCAACAGCGGCCCGCTGATTTTCGCCATATATTTCTGAATGTCCTCCCTGCGGCAGGTGCATTTTTTCATCGGATTTCCGAAATTTCCGCAGCGGCAGGGGTTCATGGCGCACAGCAGCATGAATTTGGTGGGGAAGGTGCAGCGGCCCGAGGCCCTGGTGATGGTGATTTCCCCGTCTTCCAGCGGCTGACGGAGGATTTCGGTAACCTGCTTGGGAAACTCGGGCAGTTCGTCCAGAAAGAGCACGCCGTTGTGGGCAAGGGACACTTCCCCGGGTCTGGGCGTCGAGCCTCCTCCCGCCAGCGCCACCGCTGAAACCGTGTGGTGCGGCGCACGGAAAGGGCGAACCGCAAGCAGTGCGGAGTGATCCGGAAGAGTCCCCGCGCAGGAATGGATTTTGGTGCTTTCAAGCGCCTCCTCAAAGGAAAGAGGGGGAAGAATTCCAGGCAGGCACCGTGCAAGCATACTTTTTCCCGTGCCGGGCGGGCCGATAAACAGCAGGTTGTGCCCACCCGCGGCGGCGATTTCTAATGCTCTTTTGGCCGATTGCTGTCCCTTCACATCGGCCAGATCCACCGCCGCCTTCCCGTGGGCGCCGAAGTATCCCTCTCTGTCAAAAACAACCTCTTTTAGTCTTGCTTTTCCCGAAAGATGGTTGAAAATCGCCCGTACATCCGAGACGCCGTATACCCGAATTCCCTCCGCCACCGAAGCCTCCGACGCGTTTTCTTCGGCGACAAAAACACTCTTTACGCCGGCCTCCTTCGCCGCGAGCACCATGCAAAGCACCCCGTGTACCGGACGGATTTTTCCGGAAAGAGACAGTTCCCCAATGAAACAGTTTTCGGAAATGTCCTCCTCCACCTGACCGTCGGCGGCAAGGACCGCCATCAACAGCGCCAGATCATACGCCGATCCCGCCTTTTTTCTGTCCGCGGGCGCCATGTTCACGGTGATTTTGGCGCATATCGGGAAAGTGAAGCCCGCCGACAAGGCGGCGTTTCGCACCCGTTCCTTCGCTTCCTTCACCGCATTGTCAGGGAGTCCCACCACGTCAAAACTTCCGCTGTGTTCATCCGCCACGTCGGAAAGTGCGCATTCCACACTCACGGCGAAGCCCGAAACGCCTTCAACTCCCGCTGTATAAACGGTGGATACCATCGCTTTTCCTCCCCTATGTATTTGCATGCGTATACTGTACGCGCACATGCATATGTGTACGAATACGAACATGAGTATGCCCGCGCGCCGCCGTTTTCTCCGTGCGAAAATTGGCAGACCCTTACTTTTATTGAGAGATGTCCAGCGCCTGATTGTACAGCGTCTTAAAATCCGCCGCCTTCTTTGCGCAATAGTGACGCATGGACTGAATGTCGTCGATGCTGTATCTCTCCAGTTCCCCCTCTTTGATTTTTCCCTTGTACATGTGATCAATGGTCAGCGCATATTCGATGTCCAGCGCCTCGATGTCTTCGCCGTGCATGCAGATCACCATGTTGGATCTTCCCTCCAACAGCAGATTCACTGCGGCAATGCCCATCCGTGAAGCGATGACCCGATCTCTTAACGTCGGTGAGCCGCCCCTGACCACGTGACCTAAGCGTGTAAACCGGGTTTCCACTCCGGTGTGAAGTTGGATGTTCTCCGTCAGTTTTTCAGCGTACCCCTGCATACCTTCCGAAACCATGATGATGTAGTGCCGCTTGCCCCTCTTTTTCCCGATGAGAATTTCATCATACATCCGTTCCTCATCAAAGGGAAGTTCGTTGACCACGATCTGCGCGGCGCCCGTGGCAAGTCCGACGTTCAGTGCGATGTACCCGGAGTTTCTGCCCATGATCTCCACCACATTGCAGCGGAAATGGGATTCGCAGGTGTCTCTCAGTCTGTCCACCATCTGAATGGCGGTGTTCATGGCGGTATCGTACCCGATGGTGTAGTCGGTAGAGGCGATATCGTTGTCGATGGTGCCCGGGACGCCGATACAGGGGATTCCTCTTCTGCTCAGATCCGTCGCCCCTCTGAAAGTGCCGTCGCCGCCGATGGTGACGATACCCTCGATGCCGTGTTTCTTACAGGTATCAATGGCTTTTTGCATGCCCTCCTCGGTCTTGAACTCCGGGCTTCGCGCCGAATAGAGTATGGTTCCGCCGTGGTTGATGATGTTGGACACGTCGCGCATGTCAAACAGCCTGACGTTGCCCTCAATCAGCCCCTTGTACCCTTCGTAGATCGCCATAACTTCCACGTCGTGATCTCTTGCCTGTCTGACCACGGCTCTCACCGCCGCGTTCATACCGGGCGCATCTCCGCCGGACGTCAAAACTCCGATTCTTTTGAATTGTTGTACCATAAATTCCACCTTCCCTTTCTGTCCGTCTCCCTTGTACGGCAGGGAACCTCCGAAAGCCTTTTTGAAAAGGTTATCGGATTTCTCCTTTCGCCGCCGTACGGATCGGATGCATTCTATGGTTGTATTTGCCTTACATGTTTGGATTTCCGCGCACCGTTTTCAGGTGCTCTTCGCGCCTGTTTGAAGAACCTTCTGCGCTTTTGACGCTGCCGGCGCTGTCCTGTGGATTTGCAGCGCGTTTTCAGAATATTCTTTTTTCGCTTTCTTTCGTTCGTGTGTTGCGGCGTTCTTTCACGCCCTCAAATTCGGCGGGAAGTCGGCGCGTCCGAAAAGCAGCCAAAAATCACGTCCTTTTCCTCTGCCCAGACACTGTCAGAACGCGCCGTCACCCTTTCAAAAAAAGTTATTCAACGCGAAGTCCTTCCAAGAGCCCCTTTGAACAAACCCTTCTTTTGGAGAATTTTTGAGATCCGCCGCCACAGAATCCTCCCGTCCACAAAAACAATCGCCCCGACAAAGAGAATCTGAAGAGGGATCCACAGGAAGGGGGACAGATGGTCTGAAACTGTCATCACAAGGATCTGCAGCAGGAGCAACAGACTGTTCAGACCTAAAAGATAGGGACGGAGATTGAATTTCACGTAGCGTCTTGCCGTCAGCGCGCGGATTAAGAACACCGTCGCATAACTGACCAGCGTCGCCAGCGCCGCGCCCATTGCGCCCATACCCGCCATCCGCATCGGCCCCAGGCGCTCGGGAATCAGCAGAAAGTTGAGAACAATGTTCAATCCCGCGCCGATGAGCGCCGTCCACATGGAGAACATGCTTTTCTTACGCACAGTGTACGCGCTGCCCATGAAGGTCACCAACGCGCTGAAAACCGTCGCGCCGGTGAGCAGCGGCATGTAACTCCAGGAGATGAAATAACTTTTGTCAAGCATTATCGCCGCCAGAACCTTTGATCCCGCCACAATGAAAGAGGCGGTCACGAAAAGCAGGCACAGATAGAAAGCGAAAACGCCCGAAAAGAATTTGGAACGCTCCTTTTCATCGTTTTCCGCCACCGACGAGTAGTTCCACGCCTGAGAAAAAACCGTGCATAAGAGCGTCACAAGCGTGGGAATTTTGTACGCCGCCGTGTAGAAGCCGGATATATTCCCGTCTTCCACAAACCACCGAACCATATACCTGTCGGAAACCGCGGTAACCCACCAGGATACGGCCATGGGAATGAGCGGCGCGCTGTAGCGCAGCATGGAAAGGTACACGCCCGCTCTGATTCTTCTCGGATCAACCAGATCTTTCCACAGTTTCTCCCAAAAAAAGACCAGAAGAAACACCAGAAAGTCGGCGAACACCACCGAAAGCACGTATTCCTCTACGCCGAAATTCCCCGCAAGATAGAAGGCAATGTTAAACACCACCACCAAAACCGTGTTGATCACCCCCTGCAGGGAAAAAAACGCAAAGTGATCCTTGGCTCTGATATACTGTGTCACGAGCGAATGCAGGCAGGACGTCAGCACATAGATTCCGATCAGCCATATATACCCGGAAAACTCGGCGTCTGCCGCCCGAAGAATGACGAACGCCAACAGAAGCATCGGGAGCATCAGAAGGTATCCCCCGCCGAAAATCACAAAACCGGCGGTAAAAATCTGTTTCTGTTTCTTGCCCTTCTCCATGGCGAGGCGGAACATGCCCTCGGTCAGCCCCACCGCCGCAAAGGGGATGAGAAGTTTGGCGGTCTGCGTGATCAGATCCGCCGTGTTGTACTCTTCTCCGCTGAGCACCGCGGTGTACAACCGCATGAGAATGAAAGGAAGAAGTTTCGAACCGAAGGTTCCAAGCGACACAAGTCCGGTGTTTTTCAAAAGATTTCTGTACCTGTTGTTTTTCATATACGGCAAAACGATCCTCCTTTCGATTTTCTTTGGCGCGGCGCGGCAAGCGGCGCACAGCGGGGTGCGCAGAGAAATATTCTTTTGTGCGGCAAGCGGCGCGCGGCGGAGTGCGCAGAGAAATATCCTTTTGCGCGGCAAGCGGCGCGCGGCAGGGTGCGCAGAGAAATATTCTTTTAAAATGAATCAACTGCGGCAAGTTTGTCGCCCGGTAGGGCGTCGCCGCACGAATTTGACGGCTTTGACAACTTTGACAGTTTTGACAATTTTGACAACCTTGACAACCTTGACGGCCTTGACAGCCTTGATAACCTTGACAGTTTTGACGGCGCGGACGCGCCGCCGGGTTTTTCGTCAAACAATACCAACCCACGGGTCTTCACTGTGCCGCGCGGAAGGTTTGCGCAATTCAACGGAAAAATGCGGCAGGCGCGCCGTTGGGACCTTGCCTCGATTTGCGCGGCGACGCCTCAAACCCCGGGTACATTATACCATAGATTTCAGGTGGGTGCAATATCTGTGTCAAAAAGTTTTCCCCCAAAATCTCGGGGGGAAAACTTTTCTTCCGATAAAAGTTTCCCTTGGGAGAGTTCTTGACTTTCCCCGCCGTCTTTGGTATAATCGTAGAGGTTTGTCGCCAAAGAAAAAGCGACAACAATTCGCGGCGAACGCAAAAAGAGAGGAACGGCAGAAATGGTCAGAATCGAAATGGAAAACGGCGGCGTGATCAAATTGGAACTCTATCCCGAAATCGCGCCCAAAACAGTTGAAAATTTTAAGAAACTGGTAAAAGAGGGGTTCTACGACGGACTGATCTTTCACCGGGTCATCGCCGGTTTTATGATTCAGGGCGGCGATCCCACGGGCACGGGAATGGGCGGCGCCAAAGACAAACTGGCCGGCGAATTTTCCGCGAACGGTTTTAAAAACAATCTTTCCCATAAAAGGGGCGTTATATCCATGGCAAGGAGCAGAGACTTCAACTCCGCCTCCTCCCAGTTTTTCATCATGCACGCCGACGGAACCTTTCTTGACGGGCAGTATGCCGCTTTCGGCAAAGTGACCGAGGGCATGGAAACCGTGGACGACATCGCGCAAACGCCGACCGACGCCTCCGACAGACCCAGAACGCCGCAAAAAATCCGCAGAATCGTTTTGGAAGAACCATAACAAGCGCCCGACGCGCGGTCGATGCGCGGTCGATGCGCGCAGGAGAAAAAGCGACGGACGGTGCAAAACCGGAAAGGAAAAGCGAAAGGGTATGAAAAACTACATTCTTGCTTTGGATCAGGGAACCTCCGGTTCAAGAGCAATCCTTTTTGACAGTGCCGGGCGAACCGTGGCCCGCGCCTACCGGGAGGTCGCACGAACCTTTCCGGCGCCCGGATGGGTGGAACAGAACCCGGAAGAACTGTTGGCCGCCCAATATGGAGTGATGGCGGAGGTGTTGGCGCGCTCCGGCGTGTCCGCCTCGGAAGTGGCGGCCATAGGGCTCGCCTGCCAACGGGAAACCACCATCGTTTTTGAACGCTCCAGCGGAAAACCCATTGCTCCCGCCATTGTATGGCAGTGCAGAAGAACCGCGGGAGAATGCGATAAACTGAAGAGCGACGGGCTTTCGTCGCTGATCCGAAAAAAGACGGGCCTTGTGCCCGACGCCTATTTCTCAGCCACCAAATTGAAGTGGATTTTGGATCACACAGAGGGCGCGCGGGAGCGGGCAAAAAACGGAGAACTGCTTTTCGGAACCGTGGACAGTTATCTGCTGTGGCATCTCACCGGCGGAAGCGTCCACGCGACCGACCGCACCAACGCCTCCCGCACCATGCTTTACAACATTCACGATCTTCGTTGGGACGAGGATCTGCTGCGGTTGTTTGATATTCCCGAGACAATGCTGCCCACCGTTCTGCCCAGTTCCGGATTTTTCGGACACTGCAAACTGTTTGGGGACGCCATTCCCATTTGCGGTGTGGCGGGCGACCAGCAGGCGGCGCTTTTTGGGCAGGGATGTTTTCGCCCGGGTCAAACGAAGAACACCTATGGCACCGGCTGTTTCATGCTGATGCACACGGGAGACACTCCGGTACACTCCTCCTGCGGCCTGCTGACAACCCTTGCCGCCTCAGGAGAGGGGCGTGCCCTCTACGCGCTGGAAGGCAGCGTGTTCACGGCGGGAGCGACGGTCAAGTGGTTAAGGGACGATTTGAAACTCATTGAGTCTGCCGCTCAAACGGAGGAACTCGCCCTCAGCATCCCCAACAACGGGGGCGTATACCTGGTGCCCGCTTTTACAGGGCTTGGCGCGCCCTATTGGGACATGTACGCGAAGGCCGCCATCGTTGGGCTCAGCGCCGGGAGCGGCAGGGCGCATATTGTCCGGGCGGCGTTGGAGGCCATGGCCTACAGAACCGCGGAACTGCTGGAATCCATGGAAAAGGACGTTTGCGCTTCCCCCGCCCAACTGAAAATCGACGGCGGGGCGGCGGCCAACCGGTTCCTTGCCCAGTTTCAGGCGGACATCCTCGGTCTACCGGTGTGCAGACCTTCCCACACAGACCTTACGGCTCTGGGCGCGGCAAGACTCGCCGGAATGTTCGTCGGACTTTTCGATCCCTCTTCCCCCGAAAAAGAAGAGAACGACAGCCTTTTCCTCCCTCAAATGAGCGACGAAGAACGAAAAAGGAATCTGGCGGGCTGGCGGCGGGCGGTGTCAAGCGTGCGCACCGCCGCGTCCGAGAACTGAGAAAACCGCTTTACTCCAAAAACTCCCGGAAAAATTCTATGCCAACAGCAGACGTAGGCAGCCGTCGGATTCCCGGCCGCGGCGCGGTCTATCCGACCAATGCCTCCGAACACGGCGCCGTGTTTCGGAAACCGCCGTGCGGCGTCCGCTTCCCGAATTCTGAAAGGAGGAGATTCTCATCAAGAAACCATCGCTGCGTCAAAATCGAACAGCCGTAAACGACAAGATCAGGGAGTCGATTGTTTCGGTTTTACCCATCGTTGTCATTGTACTGCTGCTGTGCCTGACGGTCTGTCCCGTCGGTTCGGATCTGATGCTTTGTTTCCTCATTGGAACCGTTCTGATCGTTTTCGGTATGGGCCTGTTTTCCCTTGGCGCCGAGCGTTCCATGACGCCCATCGGAAACAGGGTGGGCACCGCGCTCACCAAATCCAAAAACCTCCCGCTGATCCTTGCCGTCAGTTTCGCGTTGGGATTCGCCGTGACCGTGGCCGAGCCAGACTTGCAGGTACTGGCCGATACGGTTCCTCACATCAACAACGCCGTGCTTCTTGTCACCGTGGGCGCGGGCGTGGGTTTTTTTCTGATGATCTGCATGCTGCGCATCCTCACCGGCATGAAACTCAGGATCCTACTGCTGATTTTTTATGCCGCCGTCTTCCTTCTGGCGTTTTTCGCCGACCGGGATTTTCTCGGCATCGCCTTCGACTCGGGCGGTGTGACCACCGGCCCCATGACTGTTCCTTTCATTCTGGCTATGGGCATCGGCGTATCAATGATTCGAAGCGATAAAAATGCTGCTGCAGACAGTTTCGGTTTGGTGGCGCTCTGCTCCATCGGGCCAATTCTGGCCGTGCTCATTCTGGGTTTCTTCTATAAAAATGCCGACGGCGCTGCCGCCGGGGAAATCGTCAACGCCTTTACAAATACGGTTCAGATCGGCCGCGCTTACCTCTCCGCCATCCCCGTGTACTTAAAGGAAATGGCGGTGGCCCTCTTGCCCATCGCAGCGATCTTTTTTCTCTTTCAGGTCGTATCGCTGCGGATGTCCGGAAGGAATCTCGCGAAAATCTGCTTCGGCATTTTTTATACATATGTTGGCCTGGTGCTCTTCCTTACCGGCGTAAACGTGGGATTTTCGTCCTTGGGTGCCATGTTGGGCTTTGAACTGGCCACCGGGTACACCAGATACCTGCTCGTTCCCCTTTCCATGCTTTTGGGGTGGTTCATCATCTCGGCGGAGCCCGCGGTAGCGGTTCTTGAAAAGCAGATTGAGGAGGTCAGCGCCGGCGCAATTCCCGGAAAGGCCATCAAGATCAGCCTTTCGATAGCCATTGCCCTCGCCATGGGTTTCTCCATGCTCCGGGTGCTCACCGGCTGGTCCATTCTTTGGTTCCTCTTGCCAGGATATGCCGCAGCGCTTCTTCTCTCCTTCTTTGTGCCCGACATCTACACCGCCATCGCTTTTGACTCGGGAGGCGTAGCCTCCGGCCCTATGACCGCCACATTCATGCTTCAGTTTGTCATCGGCGCCAGCAGAGCCGTTGACGGGAACATCCTTTCGGACGCCTTCGGCGTGGTGGCGATGGTGGCGATGATGCCCCTGATTTCCATACAGGCGGTGGGGCTGGTCTATGAACGGAAAAAAGCCTCCGCTTTGCCAGAGGAACCGGCGGCGTACGGAGACTTCGACATTGTGGAACTTTGGGAGGATCGCGCCGCATGAACTGCCTCATATCCATTGTCAAACCCGAAGCGCTTGACACGCTCACAGGGATCTGCGAGCAGTTGAACCTTCCCGTCACCGTAGTGCTCTATGGACAGGGCA
>CANQNM010000060.1 GCA_947625265.1 uncultured Clostridia bacterium | reverse complement strand
GAGAAATATTCGGAGGCCTGCCGCCATAAGATTCTCGCCACGCTCTTTTTTGAGCCATCTACCAGGACAAGACTGAGTTTTGAATCTGCGATGCTGTCCTTGGGGGGCAGCGTTCTGGGATTTTCAGAGGCCGCTTCAAGTTCGGCTGCAAAGGGTGAGAGCGTGGCGGATACGGTGTCCGTGGTGTCGGGATACGCCGACATCATTGCCATGCGCCATCCCAAGGAGGGTGCTCCGCTGGTTGCTTCGATGCACTCCTCCGTCCCGATTATCAACGCGGGAGACGGCGGACACTATCACCCGACGCAGACGCTGACGGATCTTCTAACCATTCACCGTGAAAAGGGAGGGTTCGAAAATCTGACGGTGGGTCTGTGCGGAGACTTAAAATTTGGCAGAACGGTGCATTCGCTCATCGAAGCGCTTTCGAGATATCGCGGCATCCGTTTTGTACTGATCTCCCCGGAGGAACTTAAACTGCCCAGTTTTGTGAAAAAGGACTATATCAAGGACAAGGGGATCGAGTACACACAGAGCACGTCGCTTGACAGCGTCATAGGAGATTTGGACATTCTTTATATGACGAGGGTTCAAAGGGAACGGTTTTTCAACGAGGAAGACTACCTGCGTTTGAAAGACACCTACATTCTCACCGAAGAAAAAATGAAACTGGCGTCGAAAGACATGATTGTCCTGCACCCGTTGCCCCGTGTGAACGAGATTTCGGTGGCGGTAGACAACGATCCGCGTGCCTGCTATTTTAAACAGGCGCGGTACGGAAAGTTTATCCGTATGGCACTGATTCTGAAATTGCTGGAGATCAAAACCGAGTTTTAAAATTTTAAGGCAAAACGACGGCAAATCAAACACAAGGCGAGAGCACGGCGATTCTGTTTTCGCAAAGAGAGGAACGGAAAAAATATGAATGTGGACGGCATCAAAAACGGCATTGTGATTGATCATATTTCAGCGGGGAAGGCCATGCAGCTCTACCGAATGCTGGGGCTGGAACGACTGGATTGCTGTATCGCTGTGATACAGAACGTCCAGAGCAACAAAATGGGAAAGAAGGACATCATCAAGATCGATTCGGATATTCATATCGATCTGGACGTCATCGGCTTCATCAGTCCCGACGCCACGGTCAACGTGATTAGGGACGCGCGGATCATTGATAAAAAACACATCGCGCCTCCCAAGAGGCTGGTGGACATTATTCGGTGCAAAAATCCTCGCTGCATCACCACAACAGAACAGGAGATTCGTCATGTGTTCATACAGACGGGCAGGGGAGAGTACCGATGCGTCTATTGCGACACGAAGGCGACGTTATGACATAGTTGAAGTTGTAAAGTTGTAAGGCCTTAAAACTGTAAAGACACAGGATGGCAGGCACGGAATAAGATCTGAAATTCATTGACTTTTTTCTCCGAACATGCTACAATACCCATGCGGGGATCATGCGTTCCCTGGCAGAATTTCCCGTGACCGAAAAATGTGCGAAGAGTACTTGAAAAGATGCGGGAAAGACGAAAATGCCGACCGTTTGGGCGCACTGGCTTGCAAGGAGTCGGTGCGCCCTTTTGACCGTTTGGACAGTATGTGGGTCCGGCGTGCCGCTGCGGTTTTACGCGCCTTTCGTAAATATTACGGTAAAAAAGAAACGTGTTCCCAAGGGAAGCGTCCAAAAAAAGAAACATTAAAAACAGGAGACGCAAAGATGAAAAAAGTGGGCATTGTGATGGGGAGCGACAGCGACCTGCCGATTCTTGAAAAAACCATGGATACATTGAAAAATTTCGGCGTGCCGTTTGAAGCGCATGTTTTTTCAGCGCACAGAACGCCGGACAAGGCTATAGATTTTGCAAAAAGCGCCGAGGAACAGGGCTTTGGCGTCCTGATTGCGGCGGCTGGTATGGCGGCTCATTTGGGCGGAGTTCTTGCCGCCAACACCGTTTTGCCTGTTGTGGGGATTCCCTGCCAATCCAATGCTTTGGAGGGTATGGACGCGCTGCTTTCCACTGTGCAAATGCCGTCCGGCGTGCCTGTGGCCACAGTGGCGATCAACGGAGGCGTGAACGCCGCGTTGCTGGCAGTAGAGATTTTAGCGTTGTCGGATGGGGATCTCGCGCAAAAACTGAAACAAAAGAAAGCGGCGGATGCTGCGTCGGTGCTTTTGAAAAACGCAGCGGTTGAAAAAAAATATAACATGTGAAACGCGCTTTGCACAAAACGGCCGCGCGAAATGACGGGAGCCGCGCATAAAGGTCGAAAATTTTAGCGTTACACAAATTTATTTTATTGCACGGATGGATGGGTTCTTTTTAAAAATCCGTGGAAAATTGAAAGCCAAAGAAAGAAGGAAAATTGAAACATGGGCGGTTTTTTCGGTGCGGCCGGAAAGCGGGATGTACTGGCGGATGTGTTCTTCGGAACCGATTATCATTCACATTTGGGGACAAAAAGCGCGGGAATTGCGGCATATGACCGGCAGTGCGGACTGCGCAGAAAAATACATAACATCGGCAACGCTCCTTTTCGCACGAAATTTGAAGATATTCTCGATCAGATGAGCGGTACGGCGGCCATCGGGTGCATCAACGACAGTGATCCTCAGCCGCTGTTGGTTCTGTCAAAACTTGGTCGGTACGCTCTTTGTTTTGTGGGAATCCTCAACAACGCCGAGGAACTGATCGAACGGTATGTGGTTTCGGAGGGAGGATCGATCAGTTGCCAGAACGGTGGATCGGTAAACAGCACGGAACTGTTGGCAGCGCTGATCAACCACAGTTATTCTTTTGCCGATGGGATACGGCATGTCTGGGAGGTGATCGACGGTACCGCTTCCATTCTCATTCTGAAAGACGACGGAAAAATCATTGCGGCCAGGGACAAAAAGGGGAGGTTGCCGGTACATCTCGGAAAAAACGAAAACGGATATTGTGTTTCCTTTGAGTCATTCGCCTACCGGAAACTGGGATACAACGATACATATGAACTGGGTCCGGGGGAGATCGTGGAGATAACCGCCGAGGGGTATGAACTTTTGAAACCGGCGGAAAAAGAAATGAAGATCTGCTCCTTCCTCTGGTCGTACTACGGCTATCCCACTTCCGACTATGAAGGTGTCAATGTGGAAACCATGCGGTATCGGAACGGGGAGATCATGGCAGAGAACGACCGTCAAAGCGACACTTTACCGGATACCGACTGTGTGGCGGGCGTTCCTGATTCCGGCACGCCTCACGCCATCGGCTATTCCAACGCCAGCCATCTTCCCTTCGCCCGGCCCTTCATCAAATACACGCCCACCTGGCCAAGAAGTTTCATGCCCTCCAACCAGAAGGAGCGCAACAGGGTGGCAAAAATGAAACTGGTTCCGGTGGAAGATTTGATCAGGGGCAAGAAACTGATGTTTATCGACGATTCCATTGTGAGGGGCACGCAAATGCGGGAGACGGTAGAATTCCTCTATGAAAACGGCGCGAAGGAGGTTCATGTGCGTTCGGCCTGTCCGCCCATCATGTATGGCTGCAAGTATCTGAACTTTTCTAGAGGAACGGATGACGCGGAGTTGATCACGCACACCGTGATTGCGGAACTTGAAGGGGAAGAGGGATTGAAGCATCTTGAGGAATACAGCGACCCGAAAACCGAAAGGGGAAAAAAGATGCGGCAGGCGATTTGCGAAAAACTGCACCTCACGTCTCTTGAATTTCAAACGCTTGAAGGGTTGATCAAAGCCATAGGATTGGAACCGTGCAAACTTTGCACCTATTGCTGGAACGGAAAGGAATAAGGAGAAAAATCATGAACGAGTTGTCAAAATCTGATGTTTATGCCGCTGCCGGTGTGGACATCACCGCCGGATACAAGGCCGTGGAACTGATGAAGAGGCACATCGAAAGAACCGTTACCAAGGGGGTGTGCTCCGATGTGGGCGGGTTTGGCGGACTGTTTGAACTGGATCTGGAAGGAATGGAAAAACCGGTGCTGGTCAGTGGCACCGACGGCGTGGGCACAAAACTGAAAATTGCCTTTCTCATGAACAAACACGATACGGTGGGCATAGATTGCGTCGCCATGTGCGTCAACGACATTATCTGCTGCGGCGCCAAACCGCTGTTCTTCCTTGACTATATCGCCTGCGGCAAAAATGTTCCCGAAAAAATCGCCGAGATTGTAAAGGGCGTTGCCGATGGGTGCGTTCAGGCGGGCGCGGCGCTTATAGGCGGGGAAACCGCCGAGATGCCTGGATTTTATCCTGTGGACGAATATGATCTGGCGGGATACTCCACAGGCGTGGTGGACAAAAAAAGATCATCGACAATGGAAAAATGCAGGCGGGGGATGTGATCATTGCCCTCGCTTCCAGCGGCGTGCATTCCAACGGATTTTCACTTGTGAGAAAGGTGTTGGATGTGGAGAAGACAGATCTTTTCGCCCCTGTGCCGCAGCTTGACGGAAAGTCGTTGGGCGAGACGCTGCTTACCCCCACGAAGATCTATGTAAAACCTGTGCTCGCTTTGCTGGAGGAGGTGGATGTGCAGGGAATTTCCCACATCACAGGCGGTGGATTTTACGAGAACATCCCCAGAAGCATACCCCACGGACTGTGTGCGCGCGTAATCAAAAAAGAGGTGCGCGTGCTGCCGATTTTCGATTTGCTTGAGCAAAAGGGAAACATCTCTGAGAGAGATATGTTCAATACCTTTAATATGGGTGTGGGAATGAGTATAACCGTTCCTAAGAATCAGGCGGTGCGCGCTTTGGAGATTTTGAAAGAACAGGGTGCGGATGCGTATGTCATTGGCGAGATCGTTTGTGCCGACAAAAAAATCGAGATCGTATAGAGGAGACGAAAACGTTGGAGGGTAAAAACGCCAAAAAGAGAATCGCCGTGCTGGTTTCGGGCGGTGGAACCAATTTACAGGCGCTCATCGACGCACAGGCAAAAGGAACGTTGAAAAGCGGGGAACTGGTTCTGGTGATTTCGAACAAAGAGGGCGCCTATGCTCTGAAACGCGCAGAAAACGCCGGAATTCCAACCCTGGTGATCACGAAAAAAGGCGCGGGCGGCGCGGAACAGTTTGAGGACGCCGTCAGGGAGGTCCTGACGGAAAGAAAAATCGACCTCATTGTACTGGCGGGTTTCATGGCCATTTTGAGCGAGAATTTTACAAAAGTTTTTCAAAACAGAATTGTCAACGTCCATCCGTCGCTGATCCCGTCTTTCTGCGGAAAGGGATTTTACGGTCTTAAAGTGCACGAGGCGGCGCTTGAAAAGGGTGTGAAGGTCACGGGCGCCACGGTGCATTTCGTCAATGAAATTCCAGACGGAGGAAAAATCATCATGCAAAAGGCGGTAAGCGTCCGGGAAAACGACACGCCCGAAACGCTTCAGAAGCGTGTGATGCGCCTTGCGGAATGGAAGATTCTTCCTGCGTCAGTAGAAAAGGTGTGCGCCGACATGTTGAATGAAGAGGAGAAAAGAAATGAACGTATATAAAATAAACGATATTGCCTGTCTGGTGAAAGGAAACTCTTATGTGGGCAGGGGAATCGTCATTGGAAAGAGCGCCGATGGGAAAAAAGCATGCAGTGCCTATTTTATCATGGGCAGAAGCGCCAACAGCCGCAATCGGATATTCGCCAAACGCGGAGAGAACCTTTTTACGGAACCCTACGACAGATCCAAGGTGGAGGACCCGTCGCTTATCATCTACGCTGCCCTGCGAATGCGCGAAAACCGTCTGATTGTCACCAATGGCGATCAGACCGACACGGTGTATGAGGGACTTGGAAAGGGTCTGTCCTTTTCCCAGGCCTTGAGGGAAAGAACCTTTGAACCGGATGGGCCCAATTTCACTCCACGTATCAGCGGAATGTTGACATTTGAAAAGGGAGATTTTACTTATCAGATGAGCATTTTAAAAAGTTCCGATGAAAAGGGAAGCAGCTGCAACCGGTATACCTTTGAGTACGCGCCGGTCGCAGGAGTGGGACATTTTCTGCACACCTATGTGTGCGACGGAACGCCCATTCCGACCTTTGTGGGAGAGCCGGAAAGGGTGTGTATTCCCGACGATATAGACGAGTTCACCGACAAACTTTGGGGAGCGCTTGACGAAAACAACAAAATTTCTCTGTATGTCAGGTATACCGATCTTGAGAGCGGTGTGTATACCGACCGATTGATCAACAAAAACGGTGAGGAGGTAACCTTGAAATGAAAGAATTTGAACTGAAATACGGCTGCAACCCCAATCAAAAACCGGCAAGGATTTATATGAAGAACGGCGGGGAACTGCCTGTAGAGATTCTCAACGGAAGACCGGGCTACATCAATTTTCTTGATGCGTTCAACAGTTGGCAGTTGGTGAAGGAATTGAAGGAGGCGTTGGGACTGCCGGCGGCCGCATCCTTCAAACATGTCAGTCCCACTTCCGCCGCGGTGGGCATTCCCCTTTCCGAAAAATTGAAAAAGGCCTGCTTCGTGGACGATATCGAGGATTTGGATCAATCCCCTCTTGCATGTGCTTACGCGCGGGCGCGGGGAACCGACAGAATGTGTTCTTTCGGCGACTGGGTGGCTCTGTCGGACGTATGCGACGTGACCACGGCAAAACTTCTGAAACGCGAGGTTTCCGATGGCATTATTGCTCCCGGATACGAGGAGGAGGCGCTGGAAATTCTGAAAAACAAGCGCAAGGGCAACTATAACATCGTGAAGATCGATCCGTTCTATGTTCCGGCAGAAAAGGAGACAAAGGAGGTATTCGGAATCACTTTTGAGCAGGGAAGAAACAACTTTAAAATCGGAAAGGAATTGCTTGAACAGATCGTGACCGCTCAAAAGAACCTGCCGGATAGCGCTGTGAGGGATTTGATTGTGGCGCTGATCACCCTGAAATATACCCAGTCTAATTCGGTTTGCTACGCTTATGACGGACAGGCCATCGGCGTGGGCGCTGGGCAGCAGTCACGCATCCACTGCACAAGACTTGCGGGAACAAAGGCCGATACATGGTTTCTGCGTCAGCATGAGAAAGTGCTGTCCCTTCCGTTCAGGCAGGACTTGGGACGCCCTGACAGGGACAACGTGATCGACGGATACATCAACAAAAACGAGGAGGACGTGTGCGCACCGGAAAATTGGCAGAAGTATTTTACCGTCCGTCCGGAGCCTCTTACCGGCGAGGAAATACGGACATACCTTTCCTCCATTGACGGAGTGGCGCTGGGATCAGACGCATTTTTCCCCTTTTCTGACAACATTGACAGAGCAAGACGCAGCGGGGTAAAGTATATTGCCGAGCCGGGCGGGTCGATTCGGGACGGCGAGGTCATCAAACGCTGTGACGAATACGGTATGGTGATGGCCTTTACCGGTATGAGACTCTTCCATCATTGAGGTGCGATATGAAAATTTTGGTTGTGGGCGGCGGCGGCAGGGAGCACGCCATCATCAAAAAGTTGAGAGAGAATCCTGATGTCACCGAGATTTACGCCCTTCCCGGAAACGGGGGTATCGCCAAGGAGGCTATATGCGTGCCCATCCAGGCGAAGGAAATTGAAAAAATCGCGGCGTTTGCAGAAAAGGAGAGGGTGGACTACGCCGTGGTAGCACCCGATGATCCTTTGGCACTGGGATGTGTGGACGCCCTTGAAGCGAAGGGTGTTTCGTGCTTTGGGCCGCGGGCAAACGCGGCGATCATCGAGAGCAGCAAGATCTTTGCGAAGAACCTTATGAAGAAATACGGTATTCCCACGGCGTCTTACGAGGTTTTTGAAGACGTCGAAAGCGCGCTTTCCTATATTGAAACCACACCTTTGCCCATCGTGGTCAAAGCGGACGGTCTGGCGCTGGGAAAGGGCGTGATTATTGCGGAAACTGCGGAGCAGGCAAGAGAGGCTGTCGGCGATATAATGTGCAAAAAGAAATTCGGACGCGGCGGAGAACGCGTGGTGATCGAGGAGTATTTGGAGGGGCCGGAGGTTTCAGTCTTGGCGTTCACCGACGGAAAAACGGTTGTACCCATGGTTTCTTCCATGGATCACAAGCGGGCCAACGACGGTGACACAGGCCCCAACACCGGCGGCATGGGAACGGTGGCGCCCAATCCCTATTTTACGAAACATATCTCGGACGAGTGTATGGAGAAAATCTTTGTTCCAACCGTTGAAGCGATGAACCGGGAAGGCAGAACCTTCAGGGGATGTCTGTATTTTGGACTGATGCTGACAAAGAACGGACCGAAAGTGATCGAATACAATTGCCGGTTCGGGGATCCCGAAACGCAGGTGGTTTTGCCTCTCCTTGAAAGCGATCTGCTTACCGTGATGAGAGCGGTGACTGAGGGAAGACTTGCCGAAACTCCCGTGAAATTCGCCGAAAAGAGCGCATGCTGCGTGATTATGGCATCCAAGGGATACCCCAACTCTTATGAAAAGGGTTTTGAGATCGAAATTCCCGAGGAACTGAAGGAAAGCGTGTACATCGCAGGTGCCAAGGAAAGAAACGGAAAACTCTATACGGACGGCGGCAGAGTTTTAGGCGTCACGGCGGTGGAGGACACCCTCAAAAAGGCGATTGCGTCTGCTTACAAAAAAGTAGGTGCGATTCATTTTGAAAACGCCTGTTTCAGAAGCGATATCGGTGCAAAAGCGCTGAAAGCAAAGGAGGGATGAGCGTGGTTTACAGAGTATACGTGGAAAAGAAAGAAGAACTGGCTAACGAGGCAAGGGCGCTGCTGTCCGACGCCCGCACGCTTTTGGGCATTGCCGGGCTGCGAAGGGTTCGGGTGATCAATCGGTATGACGCCGAAAACATCACGGAGGAACTGTTTGAATACGCGAAGAAAACGGTTTTTTCTGAACCTCAGTTGGACGTTGTATCGCAAAAACTGCCGGAAGACGGAGACGCGTTCTTTGGTGTGGAGTATCTGCCGGGACAGTTCGATCAGAGGGCAGACAGTGCGGCGCAGTGTATCCAGATCATCTCCAGGGGCGAACGCCCCCTTGTGCGAACGGCAAAAATATATGTTCTGTACGGTAGTTTGACAACTGCGGATGTGGAAAAAATCAAAAACTATGTGATCAATCCGGTGGAAGCCCGGGAGGCCTCCTTCAAAAAGCCGGAAACGTTGGCGGCACGCTATGATGTTCCCGCGGCCATTGAAACGGTTGAGGGATTCATCGGTTTTGGCAAAGAGGAGTTGGAGGCCCTGATCGAAAAGTTGGGGCTGGCGATGGATCTTGACGACATCACTTTTTGCCGGGACTATTTTAAAAAAGAGGGACGTGATCCAACGATCACGGAAATCCGCGTCATCGACACCTATTGGTCGGATCACTGTCGGCACACCACTTTCCTGACGGCGATTGACCGTGTTTGTTTTGAGGACGCTCTCCTCCAAAAAACCTTTGAGGAATATCTTGCCCTAAGAGAGAAACTGGGGCGCACCAAGCCCATATCGCTCATGGATCTGGCGACCATCGCGATGAAATATCTGCGCGTCAACGGAAAACTTGAAAAATTGGATCAGTCGGAGGAGATCAACGCCTGCACGGTTAAAATCGAAATCGAGGCCGACGGTAAAAAAGAACCCTGGCTGTTGCTGTTCAAAAACGAGACCCACAATCATCCAACGGAAATCGAGCCTTTCGGAGGAGCGGCGACCTGCATCGGCGGGGCGATTAGAGATCCGCTTTCAGGAAGATCCTATGTGTACGGCGCCATGCGACTCACGGGCGCGGCAGATCCGCTTACACCTATTGCACAGACGCTCAAAGGAAAACTTCCCCAGAGAAAAATCGTGACAACGGCAGCGGCGGGTTATTCCTCTTACGGCAATCAAATCGGACTTGCCACGGGAATCGTGGACGAGATTTACCATCCGGGCTATGCCGCGAAGCGTATGGAGATCGGCGCGGTCATTGCGGCGACACCCGCGGAAAATGTGCGTAGAGAACGGCCGTCCCCCGGGGACGCGGTCATTCTTTTGGGGGGCGCCACGGGAAGAGACGGGTGCGGGGGAGCCACCGGTTCCTCCAAATCCCATACCGTGGAATCGCTTGAAACCTGCGGTGCAGAAGTGCAGAAGGGAAACGCACCTGAGGAGAGAAAACTGCAAAGACTGTTCAGAAACAAAGACGCGTGTCTGATGATCAAGCGATGCAACGATTTCGGCGCCGGCGGTGTTTCGGTTGCTATCGGAGAATTGGCGAACGGACTGGAGATCAATCTTGACGCGGTTCCGAAGAAATACGAGGGATTGGACGGCACGGAGTTGGCGATCAGCGAGTCGCAGGAGCGTATGGCGGTCGTAGTTGAAGAGCCAAATGTTCAGAACTTTCTTGCACTTGCTGAAAAGGAAAATCTGAGAGCGTGTCCTGTGGCAAAAGTCACCGAATCTCCGCGGTTGGTGATGTTCTGGAAAGGCAAACGCATCGTGGATATTGGCCGGGAATTCCTAGATTCCAACGGTGCGGAAAAGCACATTTCGGCAAGAGTTTCTTCACCTGAATCCTTTGAAAAAAAGGTGTCGGGCGGATTTTCGGAGAACTACAGGAAACTCGCGGGCGATTTAAATATCTGTTCCAAGCGCGGCCTTTCCGAGCGATTTGATTCCACCATCGGCGCTGGAACGGTGCTCATGCCTTTCGGCGGAAAATATCAGCGCACGCCCATTCAAGCCATGGTTCAGAAAATCTCGTCGGAGAAAAAGCACACCGACGATTGCTCCTTTATGAGTTGGGGGTACAATCCCTTTATTTTTGAGAAAAGTCCATATCACGGCGCGTATCTGGCGGTAGTGGAATCGGTTTGTAAATTGATTGCCACTGGCGCGCAGTTTAAAAACGTTTATCTGACCTTTCAGGAATATTTTGAAAAGTTGGGGAAGGATGAAAACCGTTGGGGCAAGCCCTTGGCGGCGCTTCTGGGAGCGTTTAAGGCACAGATGGAATTGGAGATCGGTTCTGTTGGCGGCAAGGATTCGATGAGCGGATCTTTTGAAAATCTGGATGTTCCGCCAACCCTCGTGTCTTTCGCCGTGACTACCGGTAAGGCGGGGGAGGTCATATCCCCAGAATTCAAAGGGGCAGATCACCGCGTGATTCTGCTCAAACCCAGATATACGGATGATGGACTTCCTGAAACTTCATCGCTTTTGGCGCTCTTTGAGCAAGTGCACGGATTTTTGCTATCGGGCAAGGCGACAGCGTGCTATACACCGGGGATAGGAGGCGTGGCGGAAGCCGTGATGAAGATGTCCTTTGGGAATATGCTGGGCTTTGATTACGCCGATACATTGAACGTCGATGAAATTTTCGGTTACAACTACGCCTCTTTCCTGTTGGAATTGACTGATGGGGCGGAAATTCCCGACAACGCTCTGGTACTGGGCAGTGTATCAAAAGAGCCTTTGATCACCTTCGGCGGGGAACAGTTGCGTCTCGGAGAACTTTTGGAAATCTATGAAAACAAGTTGGAGAGCGTGTACAGCTGCAACATTGAAAACAAGAACAGAATTGCGCCGACACTTTCCTATACCGCGCAGACATGGGCGGCGCCCGCGGTGAAAAGCGTTAGACCCAAGGTACTGATTCCGGTTTTTCCGGGAACCAATTGCGAATACGACAGCGCGAAAGCAGTCGGTGACGCCGGTGCAGAACCGGAGATTTTGGTGCTCAACAACCTGACGCCCGCTGGAATTTCAAGGAGTGTGGAACACTTTGCCAAGGCTCTGAAGGACGCGCAGATTGTTTTCATTCCCGGGGGATTTTCCGGTGGTGACGAACCGGACGGCAGCGGAAAGTTTATAACGGCGTTCTTCCGCAACTCTGCCATAAAGGAAGGAGTTTCCGAGTTTCTTGACAAAAGGGACGGATTGATGTGCGGAATCTGCAACGGATTTCAGGCGCTGATTAAGTTGGGACTGGTTCCGTACGGAAAGATCATAGATACTGATGAAACCTGCCCTACACTGACATTCAATACCATTGCTCGACACCAGTCGCGCATTGTGCGCACAAGGATCGCATCGAACAAATCCCCCTGGCTGTCGCTAACAAGGGTAGGGGAGATTTACAGTGTGCCTATTTCGCATGGCGAGGGGAGATTCCTTGCGAGCGACAGCCTTGTACGACAACTTGCAAAGAACGGACAGATCGCAACACAATACGTGGATTTTGAGGGATGCGCCACGGGCGATATCGCTTTCAACCCCAACGATTCAGTGTGTGCGGTGGAGGGTATCACCTCCCCTGACGGAAGAGTGTTCGGAAAAATGGGACACAGTGAAAGAGTCGGAAAGAATCTTTACAGGAACGTTCCGGGAGAATACAACATCAGAATGTTTGAGGCAGCGGTAAGATACTTTAAATAAAGGAGAACGGTCATGGGGTACAGATCGGATATAGAGATCGCTCAAGCGTGTAAGATGGAACCTATCCGTGAAATCGCGAAAAAAATCCATATCGGCGCGGACGACATTGAGAACTACGGCAACTATAAGGCGAAGATCGGGTTGTCTCTTTTGAACGAAAAGGAGTCACCGCAGGGAAGATTGATTCTGGTGACTGCCATCACACC
>CANQNM010000059.1 GCA_947625265.1 uncultured Clostridia bacterium | reverse complement strand
TATTCTATCAGAACTCAACCACTTTTTCTATACCTTTTTTCCTTTCAGTCTCACATCAATTGTAACACTACATCCAAGTATGAATTGTAGGAACTATTGTTCTTGACTTCGTTTCAAAACTGTGTTAGAATACTCTGGCGACAGGAGGGAAAAACATGGCTGGGGGATATACCGAATTGCCTGCATTTTATGATTTTTTGGGCAGACATCCGGATTATAGGGCGTACGCCGACGCGATTCTCGATACATATGAACGCACCGGTCAAAAAGAAAGCAAACTGATTCTTGATCTTGCTTGCGGGACCGGAAAACTTACCTCTGCATTGTGTGAAAAGGGAGCGGATGTGATCGGGGTGGATCGCTCTTCCGAAATGCTGTCTCTTGCGCGAGAACGCTGTGCAAAAAGGGGATATCATCCCCTGCTGCTGCTGCAGGATATGCGCACATTGGATTTGTACGGTACCGTAGATGTGACGGTTTGCGCAACAAACAGTCTGAACTATCTTGAAACCTCCGCAGATCTTGAAAAAACCTTTTCCCTTGTTCACAATTTTCTTACGCCCGGTGGGCTGTTCTTCTTTGACGTCAACTCTCTTTACAAATTTGAAGAACTCTATGGTCAAAATACGTATGTTTTTGAAGGTCGGGGCGGATACTGTGTCTGGCAGAACTCCTACAAAAAAAGCGCCAGAACCTGCGATTTTACTTTGACAATTTTCAAGGAAGAAGAGAATGGACTGTACAGGCGTCTGGAGGAGACTCAAAGGCAAAAATATTTTTCACCTGCGACACTGCGCCGGGTTTTGTCAAAAACGGGGTTTGAACTGATTTTTGAGGGAAAGGACTACAACGGTCAAAGACAGGATGGCCTCTGTGCGGACATATTTTACCTTGCCCGCTGCCTGAAAGCATAAAGGCTGTACAAGGGTATGTACCCGACGTCTAAAACCTGAAACGAACAGATAAAGTCTGCCTGACAGGTTCAATTATGAAAAGAAAGGATACTTATTTCAATAGGGCGCTGAAAATATGAGCAGAATCGTAAGAGGAATCACCAAAGACGGCGGCGCACGTTTTTTTGTCACTGAATCGCGGGAAATTGTCAATGCGGCAATACGGTACCACGGCACCACGCCCACGGCTACGGCTGTTTTGGGCAGAGTTCTGACCGGCGCTTCTCTGATGGGTTGTATGCTTAAAAACAGAGGCGACTCCCTGACGCTTCGTTTTAAAGGGGATGGATCGGTGGGAACGGTTATGGCGGTATCCGACGATTGCGGATGTGTCAAAGGATACATTGAAAATCCCGCAGTGGACTTTCCGCTGAGAACCGACGGTAAGTTGGATGTGGGAAGGGCAATAGGCAAAGGAAACGTTTATGTTTTGAAAGACGAGGGGAATAAAGAACCGTACATCGGAATTTCCGAGATTGTTTCGGGAGAAATCGCCGAGGATATTGCTTATTATTTTGCCTCCAGCGAACAGGTTCCGACTCTTTGTGCTTTGGGGGTGCTGGTGGATGTTGACCGGACCTGCAAGGCCGCGGGAGGAATCATTATTCAAACACTTCCTTTTGCAGATGGGGAAACAGTTTCCGCCATAGAGAAAAACTCTGGGAAAATTTCTTCCGTCTCCTCTCTCTTTGCCTCCGGCATGAGATGCGAGGATGTGGCGGCGTTGGCTCTTGAAGGCGTTCCCTTCGATTTTTTTGATGAGATTGAAACACGGTATTTCTGCGACTGTTCAAGGGAACGTATGGGCAGAGGAGTGGCGTCTCTGCCTGAAACGGATCTTGACGAGATATTCAGCGACGGACAAAAAGCGGAGGCGGTTTGCCGTTTCTGTGGGAAAAAATATACCTTTGCAAGAGAGGAACTGAAAAATTTTGTTACAAGAAGAGAAAACAAACAAAATAATTCTGTGAATTGAAACTGTCAAGGAACTACCGTTTACCGGATAACGCGCGGTAAAAAATACATGGCATGACAAGCGATTGCGGGATTTGTGGCAGAGCGCGCTCATTTGCGCTTTGCGGTTCGCAATGCCTTGCACGCCCGGATGACTTCTAGGGCAAAGGATTTGAATTTTTTAATTAAAGTACTGTTTGCTATGATCCTATTGCCTTTCTTTTTTGATCGTCAAAGGAGGGGACACCACGCTCTTTCATATTACCTATTATTTTCAATGACAAATTTGCAGGATATAGTGAAAAGTGAAGAATAAGAATCGGCAAGACTTGCAAAAGTCTTGCCGATTTTTGGAAAGATAGACAAAAATGGATGCCTGTTGCACATAAGATCGAACGAGCGCACTGCGCAGCGGCGGGAGTCGCCGACGCGGGGCGGAATTTTTTGCAAAGCAAAAGTTTAGGCCGGGGGTAGGGCGGACGCGGGACCCCCGAAAAGTCGGCAGACTTTGTGGGGAAACGGAGCAACGCCACCGAGCGCGCCCGGTGGGCGAGAAAGCAAGGCGGGGGTGGCGCAGCGGTCGAAAAAGCGGGGATCAGCGCCGATAGGCGCCCGACCACTTTTTCGGGCACCGCAAGAGGGCAGGCAACAGGCAAACCAACATCTCCTATAAGAACAAAAAGCGAATACGCAAGCCGAGGAGGAATGGTTCCGGGAAGAGAACACCCATGAGTCGATAGTCTCAAAGGATGTGTTCTATCAGGTGCAGGAGCAGATCGCCGGACGGCGCAGACAGATGAAGGACGCGACTACGCAGATTTTCGTCAGACTTTTGAGATGCGCCGATTGCGGATGGTCAATGAGTATCACGGACTGCAACTTCAATATGCTGTCCCAGAAGTATCAAACCGCGTTTGCGTCCGCGCAATCCTTGGCTGCGTCTGCCGAAAAGCCCGCCCCCGCCTCTTTTTTTTCGTGCCTTTCCAACCAAACGGAGAATTTCTCCCCGCGGCACTGTCCAATCAATCGGTTGACTAGACTCTATGAATGGCGTATAATAAACCTGTCCCAACAAAAAGAACAAAAAAGAAAAGGAGCGAAACAATGGACATAGCAAACACGATCGCCAGATGCCGCAAGGCGAAAAACCTCACGCAGGATGCCCTCGGCGCGCTGGTCGGGGTGTCGAACCAGGCCGTGTCGAAGTGGGAAAACGGATCCACCGCGCCGGATATTGCCCTTGTCCCGGTCTTGGCGGATGTGCTCGGCATCAGTCTTGAAGAATTTTTCGGCGTTCAAAGGAACAGTCAGCCAGCCCCCGTCACCGCCGACAACTTTCCCGAGGAAGCATTCCGCCGTCTGTATCAGTCGTTTTCCGAACTTTGGCAGTTGCCCTCCCTGGAAGAAGAGGAGGATTTCTTCAAGCGCGGCTTGCGGCTGGCCTGCGTTTCCAACAAAAACGGCTGCGTGACCCAGGCGGACGGGTTCGGCTATATCGACACGTCCTTCAAGACACCCGACGGCGGGGCGTGCTTCGAAAACGACTACGCTGCTCGGGCGGCGGCAAAACTGCTCCAGAAAAACGCCCGCCGGGTGCTGAAATTCGAGTACGACTTTATGACCGCGAGGAACGATTACACCGTTGGCGATACCGGGCATACCGCGGCGGAGATCAGCGGGGTGACGGGGCTTTCGGAGGACGAGGTTCTGGACGCACTGGACACCCTCGTTGCCCTCAAGATCAACAGTACGGACGGCGGCGGGACGTATTACATTGAATTTGGCCATTTTCCCGACATTTTCGCGCTGTTTCACTCGGCAATACTTGCCGCGGGTCCGCACACCTGGCACCGCATACGGGACACGATGGTCTTGGGGTAAATTTAATTACGGCATCTGTTAGACAGGATTGGGACACAAAAAAATACGGAGTATAGGCTTGGTTGCCTTTCTCCGTACTTTTTAGTGAACAAATTACGTAAAAATAGGTAAAGTTCAGGAATAATCCCTACAGAAATGCCTGAAAGGGCCTAAAGTTTTTGTGCATATATCAAAATCACGACAGTATCCTTCCATTCAGCAAAAAACCGCACGATTCGGGTTTGGTCTGATTCGGAATCACGCATTCGTTGACGGCAACAAGCGAATCGGAGCGTACGCTATGCTGGCGTTTCTCGCCCTTAACGACATCGAATGGCAGTACACGCAGGAAGAATTGTCCGGCATGGTTCTTTCTGCTGCGGCAGGGCAGCTGCCGCTGGAAGGCATGGTGCAGTGGAGTATTGAACACCAGGCATGAATTGGGCGCAGTCCGCCAAAATCGGCAAAGCAGGTTTATTGGAGTAAAAAAGTAAAATCGGCAAGGCGTAAGCCTTGCCGATTTTGGTGGGGGAAGATGGATTCGGACCATCGAAGTCACTGACAACAGATTTACAGTCTGCCCCCTTTGGCCACTCGGGAATTCCCCCATATGGAGCTGGTGATCGGAGTCGAACCAACAACCTGCTGATTACAAATCAGCTGCTCTGCCATTGAGCCACACCAGCATTGCTGTTTGTTCGCTTCATGCGACGGATGAGATTATAGCACATGTATCCCGATTTGTCAACTCTTTTTTTGAAAAAACCTATGTAAAAACATGAAATTTCACAGGGTGCATTTTAAAGGTTTCATTTCGAACAAATCCACAAAAGATTTTTGAAAATCTATGGACAAAGAAAAAGGATTGTGCTATACTTCGTGCAGATATTTTTTCAAGGAAAACGGGGGAAATCACTATGGAAAAGAAAAATATTGCATGGGAAGAGTTAGGATTTGGGTACATATCTACCGATTATCGCTACGTGTCCATGTATAAGGACGGACAATGGGATAAGGGCGCCCTGGTGAGCGATCCCAATGTGACCATGAATGAGTGCGCTTGTGTACTGCAATATGCTCAGACATGTTTTGAGGGACTGAAAGCGTATACAACGGAGGACGGGAGGATCGTGACATTCCGCCCCGATATGAACGCCGAACGAATGGAGTCTTCTGCCGCTTATTTGGAAATGCCGGTTTTTCCCAAGAATCGCTTTTTGGATGCCGTAGATCAGGTGGTGGCGGCTAACGCAGCCTATGTACCGCCGTATGGTTCCGGGGCGACGTTGTATGTCCGTCCGTACATGTACGGTTACAATGCGGTGATCGGTGTAAAACCGGCCTCGGAATATATGTTCCGGATGTTTGTGACGCCTGTCGGCCCTTACTTCAAAGGAGGCATTAAGCCGCTCACTGTCCGTATATCGGATTTTGACCGCGCGGCGCCCAACGGTACCGGTCATATCAAGGCGGGACTGAATTACGCCATGAGCTTGCACGCCATTGTAGACGCGCATGAGAAGGGCTTTGATGAAAACATCTACCTGGATCCGGCGACTCGTACCACCATTGAGGAGACCGGCGGCGCAAACGTGCTGTTCGTCACAAAGGATGGGAAGATTGTCACACCGCGTTCCTCTTCTATTCTTCCTTCCATTACCAGAAGATCTCTTCTATATGTGGCAAAGGAGTATCTGGGCCTTCAGGTGGAGGAGCGCCCGATCACACTTGCAGAGGTTCGGGAAAACATGGCGGAATGCGGACTTTGCGGCACGGCGGCGGTGATTTCTCCTGTCGGAAAAATCGTCGACCACGGAAATGAGATTTGCCTGCCCGCGGGAATGGTTGAGATGGGTCCTATTACAAAGAAACTCTATGATACACTCACCGGCATTCAGATGGGGCGCATTCAGGCTCCCACCGGATGGATTCGTGAAATTCGGGTTTGAAGACAGACCGAGAACAAACGGGAAACGAAATTCCAACGGTTCTATAAAGAGAGTTAAAATAACCGGGTCAAGTGGAAGTACGGCGACGGGAAGGATTCCTGTTGCCGTATTTACCTTGAAAGATGAAAAACTATATTGTTTTACGCGGCATGTATGAAACGGTACGAGCCGAAAACCTAAAACCGGAAGATTTTCGGAAAGACGCAGCGGAGAAGTCGGTTGATGCAAGCGTTATGGTTCTCTTACTTCAAAAGAAAAATTCGACGAAAGTATCGTTTGAAAAGGAAAAAATATTGACGCCGGAAAAAAATTTATAAAGTTCAAAAAAACTATTGACAAATAGAAAAACATAGTGTACAATAGCAAAAAATGAGCGTATTTCAAAGGCGATGACGAAGACGGAAATATCGCATAAAACTTTTCAGAGAGTCGGCGGCCGGTGTGAGTCCGACAAAGTTTTGATATTTCCCATCACTTCCGAGCTGAAGATCCGAAAGTTTCTATGCTGTACGAGTAGGCGTCTTCCGTTATTGTTGCGTTAATACATAGGGCTTGACAGAGCCTGAGAGTGGCGTTTTCCTTGGAGAACGCAATTTGAGTGGTACCGCGAGTCATGTTTGACCCGTCTCAAAGAAAATGAACTTTGGGACGGGTTTCTTTGTTTGACCTGTTCCAAACGGCGGTAAAAGGTGTAAGATATTCACAGTTCGGCGCGCTTGTTTTCCTTTTTGGGTTTTTCCGAACCGTTCCGCCGCAGTTGTTCAAACAAAGACATTCAAAACGCATTTGGGAGGAATGAAACAGAATGGTCACGAAAAACGACGCCACGCAGTCACAACTTGCGGAAGTTGCGGCACGCATCAAGGAGATGCGGGAAATCATGGGACTGGATGAAGAGGAGATGGCAAAAAACACCGACACCACGCGGGATGAATACCTTCTTTACGAGGCGGGACGGCTGGATTTGCCTTTTACCTTCATCTATAAGTGCGCCCTTGCGTTCGGTATTGAACTCACCGATCTTTTGGAGGGGCGCAGTGCTCCGCTGTCCTCTTACACCGTCACCAGACGTGGCATGGGACAGCTTACCGCCCGTGAGGACGGAATCGAAATCGCAAACCTCGCTCCGCTTTTCAAGAAAAAAATTGCCGAGCCGTATTGGGTGAAATATGAGTATTCGGAAAAATTGCAGAATTGCCGTATACATACTACCACACACAGCGGCCAGGAGTTCGATCTGGTGATCAGCGGTAAACTGAAAGTTCAGGTGGGCGATCACGTCACGGTTCTTGGAGAAGGAGACAGTATTTACTATGACTCCGGCACACCCCACGGTATGATTGCTGTCGACGGAAAAGATTGTATCTTTTGCGCGGTGGTTCTGCCCGGAACCAGCGAAGGGTCAAACGAAGAAGTTCCTCTGCACGAAAGTATTGTATCCGCCCGTGGGGAGCATCTTTTGGCTGAAAAATTCATTCACACTACTGAGGATGAAAAGGGAGTGCTGACAGACATCAAGTTTGAACACGAGGAAGAATACAATTTTGCTTTTGACACTGTGGACGCCATCGCCGACAAATCTCCGGACAAACTTGCGATGATCTATGTCTCCAAGGAGGGCAATGAACGGCGGTTTACCTTTAAGGACATCAAAAAGGAGTCCAACAGATGTGCCAACTATTTTAAGTCTCTGGGCATCAAGAAGGGTGATCGCGTGATGCTGGTGCTGAAACGGCACTATCAGTTCTGGTTTGCCATTGTAGCTTTGCATAAGTTGGGCGCAATCGCTATTCCTGCGACCAACCAACTTATGGATCATGACTTTGAATACCGCTTTAAGGCGGCGGGAGTTTCGGCCATTCTTTGCACGGCCGACGGCGATACCGCCGCGCACGCCGACGCGGCGGCAGTTTCCTGCCCTGATCTTCGTGTGAAGATCCTTGTAGGGGGAGCGCGCGAGGGATGGCATAATTTCAATGAGGAATATATGCTTTACAGTACCCACTATGAACGCGGGGAAAATGCGCCGTGCGGCTCGGATACTATGTTGATGTTCTTTACTTCCGGAACCACCGGGTATCCAAAAATTGCGGCGCACAGTTACAAATACGCGCTGGGACATTTCGCCACGGCAAAGTATTGGCACTGTGTAGAGCAGGACGGACTGCATTTTACCATCTCTGAAACCGGATGGGGTAAGGCGCTTTGGGGCAAACTGTACGGGCAATGGTTGTGCGAGGGCGCGGTGTTTGTATACGATTTTGACCGTTTCCACGCCAACGACATCCTGCCGCTCTTCGCGAAATACAACATCACCACCTTCTGTGCGCCGCCCACCATGTACCGTATGCTGATCAAAGAGGATCTGTCCGGTTATGATCTTTCCTCTATTCATCATGCTACAACCGCGGGCGAAGCGCTCAATCCGGAGGTATACTATCAGTTTGAGAAGGCTACGGGTCTTCAGATCCGTGAGGGATTCGGACAGACTGAAACCACACTGACGATCGGCAATCTGTGCGGCGCACCGCACAAGGTTGGCTCCATGGGCAAACCGATTCCCGGGTATTGCGTGGATATTGTGGATGCCGACGGAAAAACCTGCGGCGTTGGTCAGACGGGAGAGATTGTGATTCGCACGGATGCAGGCAAACCTTGCGGGCTGTTTGACGGATACTATCTGGACGATACGCGGACGGCGGAGGTTTGGCACGATGGAATTTACCATACCTGCGATTCGGCGTGGAAAGACGAGGACGGATTTTTCTGGTATGTGGGAAGGGTAGACGATGTGATCAAGTCTTCCGGATACCGTATTGGACCGTTTGAAATTGAAAATGTGATCATGGAATTGCCCTATGTCCTGGAATGTGCCGTTTCCGCGGCGCCCGACGAGGTACGGGGACAGGTAGTAAAGGCCTCTATTGTCCTGACTAAGGGAACAGTGGGTACGGAAGAACTGAAAAAAGAAATTCAGGAGTATGTAAAGCAACACACCGCGCCTTACAAATATCCAAGAATTGTGGTTTTCCGCGATGAACTGCCCAAGACCATCAGTGGAAAAATCATCAGGAATAAACTGTAATTCGGTCACCAAATGGAATCATTGACTGTCGCTTCTCTTCAGATGAATACGGTTTTCGGTCGTCCCCTTGAAAATCTTGAAAAGGCGAAGAAACTGATTTTTCAGGCCGCTGAAACCGGCGCCGATGTGGCAGTTCTGCCTGAGACATGGAATACCGGATTTTTTCCGAGAGAGAATCTGTTGTTCTATGCCGACGTTGACGGTAGGGAACTCAAAAGGGAAATGGGCGCTATCGCAAAGCAATGCGCCATCAATATTGTGGCGGGAAGTATTCCGACGCTGAAAAATCAAAAGATTTTCAATACCTGCTATGTGTTCAACCGCCGCGGTGAATGCTTTTCGGAATATGACAAAGCGCACCTGTTTTCGCTGATGGACGAGGATCGCTTCTTTACGCCAGGAAATACTCTTAGCAGATTTGAACTTGAAGGATTTCGCTGCGGCGTCATTCTCTGTTACGATCTTCGTTTTCCCGAGTGGGCGCGCCTGTTGGCGACGAAGGGATTGGATGTGCTGTTTGTACCGTCTCAATGGCCGGCGCAGAGGCTGGCGCACCTTGATGCTCTGCTGACTGCACGTGCCATCGAAAATCAGGTATATGTAATCGGGTGCAATGCTTGTGGAAGAACCGACGATACGGTTTTCGGAGGAGGAACAATGCTGGTAGATCCCCGAGGAGAGATTCTTGCAAAGGCCGACAACGAGGAATGCGCGGTGTATGCCCGCTGCGACGCCGGTATACTGAAGAATGTCCGTATGTCTATGAATGTGTTTGGCGACCGGCGACCGGAACTGTACCGGTTCTGATAAAACTCGGCGATGCTGTGAACACCGTGAGAGGTCATAGGGCCAAAGACATCAGTCGGCGAGATTGTAAGGCCGTAAAGTTGTAGATTTAAAAAATATTTCTTGTACGAGAACAAACCGGAGTGCGCAATGAAACGGATTACCCTTTTCTCCGGGCATTATGGCAGCGGAAAAACCAATATCGCCGTAAACTATGCCTTGAAGTTGAAAAAAAGCGGAGTAAAAACGGTGATTGCCGATCTTGACATCGTCAATCCCTATTTCCGGACCAAAGACAGTGCAAAGGAGTTGGAAGAAGAAGGAATTCCTTTGATCTGCTCGCCCTATGCCAATACCAATGTGGATTTTCCGGCGTTGCCCGCCGAAATGTATACGGTGATCTGCGATAAAACCCTTCACGCGGTTCTTGATGTCGGGGGCGACGATCGGGGAGCGTTGGCGCTGGGGCGGCTGCGGCCATCAATTCTGTTGGAAAACGACTATGAAAAATTGTTCGTAGTTAATTTTTATCGTCCGCTTTCCCGAACGGTTGAGGATGCATTGGAGATTTTGCGGGAAATTGAGGCGGCAGACGGAATTCCCTTCACTGGAATTGTAAATAACTCCAACTTGGGGAAGGATACGGACGGGAAAAAGGTGGAGGACACCTTTCAAAAGGCCGAGGAACTGTCTATAGTCTGCGGAATTCCCTTGATGTACACTTCCGTTGAAAGAGAACTGGAAAAAGAACTGACCGAAAAGCACGGGGGAATGCAGTTTTTTGCTCTCGATTTACAAAGGAAATATTTCTGAGAATTTCAGAAGAAAATGTTCCACTGAAATCTGAAGAGTTGTAAGAAGTTTTCAGCGGTTCGGGCGGTGGGCCGACACTTATAGGGCAGGTGTGCACATATGGCCATTGACCGTTCGCAGTTGAGAGTTTAAAAAGTCAAAAAAGATAAATCTCTGATTTTATTGTACGAAATCAGATTTAGAAAGGAGCCAAACATATGGCAAAAGTGACATTCCAGACCGATACGTGCAAAGGATGTGGTTTGTGCGTAAGTGTTTGTCCGAAAAAAATAATTGTGCTGTCTGAGAACATACTCAACAAAAAGGGTTACGCACCTGCCGTCGTGATCGATCAAACGCAGTGCATTGGGTGTGCGTTCTGCGCCACCATGTGCCCGGACTGTGTCATCACGGTGGAGAAGTGAGAAGGGAGAGAACAATGGCTGAAAAAGTATTGATGAAGGGAAATGAGGCAATTGCCGAGGCTGCAATTCTTGCAGGTTGCCGCCACTATTTCGGGTATCCTATAACGCCTCAAACTGAGGTCGCTGCATATATGGCGAAGAGAATGCCGAAAATCGGCGGAGTTTTTCTGCAAGCGGAGAGCGAGATCGCGGCGATCAACATGGTATACGGCGTTTCTTCCGCCGGACTGCGCTGTATGACGTCCTCTTCTTCTCCTGGAATTTCACTGAAAAGCGAGGGGATTTCCTATCTTGCCGGCTGCGATCTTCCGGCGCTTATTGTAAACGTGCAGCGCGGCGGCCCCGGATTGGGCGGTATCCAACCTTCTCAGGCCGACTATTTTCAGGCGACTAGGGGCGGCGGACACGGTGACTACCACCTGATTGTTCTCGCTCCCTCATCGGTTCAGGAAATGGCGGATCTGACCATGGATGGCTTTGATCTTGCCGATACATATCGCATGCCTACGATGATTTTGGCCGACGGTACGATGGGACAGATGATGGAGCCTGTACTTCTGACAGAGCGAACAAAAAAAGAAATCGAAAAACCATGGGCGTTGACCGGAACTGGAAAGAAGAGAAAACACAATATTGTCACTTCGCTTTCCCTTGTTCCGGAAGAACTGGAAAAACAGAATTTCGCCCGATATGAGCGCTACCGACTGGTAGAAGAAAACGAGACGCGTTATGAAGAATTTATGATGGAGGACGCAGAGATTTGTGTTGTCGCCTTCGGCGTAGCATCCCGCGTTTCACGAAATGCCATCATTGCCGCGAGGGAGATGGGAATTAAAGCGGGGATGATCCGCCCCATTACTTTGTGGCCTTTTCCCAAGAAGGCTTTACGGCAGGCGACGGAGAAGGTGCGCGCTTTCATTTCCGTGGAACTTTCCATGGGTCAGATGATTGAGGACGTGCAACTTGCTACACAGTGTCGCCGTCCGGTTACTCTTTGCAATCGCGCAGGCGGAATGATTCCCGATCCTGAACAGATTCTCGCGGCGATTGAAAACACGTCCGAAAAAATGGGAGGTGTCCTTGTATGATTGTTTTTCAAAAACCTAAAACCCTGACCGATGCGCCGTTCCACTACTGTCCCGGCTGCACGCATGGAATCATTCACCGTCTGGTGGCAGAGGCGCTGGAAGAGTTGGATATTGAAGGGGAGGCTATTGGCGTTGCGCCCGTCGGATGCGCAGTGTTTGCCTATAACTACTTTACTTGCGATATGGTGGAGGCGGCCCACGGCAGGGCGCCGGCGGTTGCTACAGGCATCAAGCGGGCGAGACCCGACAAAGTGGTTTTCACTTACCAGGGCGATGGGGACTTGGCGTCTATCGGTATGGCGGAAACCGTACATGCGGCAACGCGCAATGAAAACATCAGCGTGATTTTTGTAAACAATGCGATATACGGTATGACGGGCGGTCAGATGGCGCCCACATCTCTGCCCGGGCAAGTCACCCAGACTTCTCCCTACGGACGGGACGTGAAGACCGCCGGATATCCTATCAAAGTCTGCGAAATGCTTTCAGCTCTTGATGCGCCGGCGTATATTGAACGTGTAGCAGTAAATAGCGTGAAAAACGTAAAGAACGCCAAGCGTGCCATTCTGAAAGCCTTTGAGAATCAAATGCAAAACAAGGGATTTTCGCTTATCGAGGTTATTTCGGCGTGTCCGACCAACTGGGGGATGACGCCCGGTGAGGCGTTGAATTGGATTGAGGAAAAGATGATTCCGTACTACCCCTTAGGCGTATATAAAGATCAGACGAAGGAGGAGAAGCCATGAAAACCACGCAAATTTTAATTTCCGGTTTTGGCGGACAGGGCGTTCTGTTTGCCGGAAAATTTCTTGCTTATA
>CANQNM010000058.1 GCA_947625265.1 uncultured Clostridia bacterium | reverse complement strand
GGAGGAGGCGGAGGCCGCCTGCACGGGCTTCAAGTGCATTGAGACCGGCCTGAAGCACGGCACCATCACCGTCATTAACCGGAGCCTGCCGGTGGAGGTGACCACCTTCCGCCGGGAGGGGGACTACACCGACCACCGCCGCCCCGACAGGGTGGAGTTCACCGACGATCTCACCGAGGACCTGGCCCGGCGGGACTTCACCGTCAACGCCATAGCCTGGGAGCGGGGGGGCCTCGTGGACCCCTTCGGCGGGCGGGCCGACCTGGAGGGCCGCCTGATCCGCTGCGTGGGCGACCCGGATAAGCGGTTCGGGGAGGACGCCCTGCGGCCCCTCCGGGGCCTGCGGCTGGCCGCCCAGCTGGAGTTTGCCGTCGAGCCCGGGACCGCCGCCGCCATCCGGCGGCATGTCCCGGATCTGGAGCTGGTGGCCCGGGAGCGGATTTCCGCCGAGTTCGTCCGGCTCCTGTGCGCCCCCGGCCCGGGCGTTTCCTTTGAATGCTCCGAACAAACGGGTATGCACATCAATGAAGATCACTTCATTGCAGAAATCATTGATCCTAAAACCGGTGAAGTGTTGCCGGAAGGTTCGGTAGGCGAACTGGTGTTTACCTCTATCACAAAAGAGGCTTTCCCCCTTTTGCGCTACCGTACGCGTGATATCTGCAAATTGACACGCAAACCATGCTCCTGCGGGAGAACCCATGTAAAAATGTGTAAGCCCATGGGACGCAGTGACGACATGCTCATCATCCGCGGCGTCAACGTCTTCCCTTCTCAGATCGAAACCGTGCTGCTCAACAACGGTTATCCTGCCAACTATCAAATCATCGTTGATCGTGTGAGACACACCGACACTTTGGACATCCAGGTGGAGATGACCCCCGAGATGTTCACAGATAATTTGGGAGAAATTGACCGCCGGCAAAAGGAACTGGTAGACGGTCTGCGCGCGATGCTTGGTCTTACCGCCAAAGTGACGCTTGTGGCGCCCAAATCCATCGTACGCAGCGAAGGAAAAGCGGTACGCGTTATCGACAAACGTAAAATTTAAAGTTGAAATTTGATTAGGAGGAACCCAATGATGAAACAGCTTTCGGTATTCGTTGAAAACAAGCCAGGTGCGATGCGCGCCATGACCAAGATTCTTGCCGAAAACGGCATAGATCTGCGGGCACTTTCCCTGGCCGAAACCGGCGATTTCGGCATCGCCCGTATCATCGTAAACAACGTCTACGACGCCGTTACCGTTTTGAAGGACGCCGGATATGTGCATTCCCTGACACCGGTATTGGGTGTCGTGATTCCGGACACCCCGGGAGGGCTGAACAATGTACTGGAAATCTTGGCGGACAGCGAAATCAATGTGGAGTACATGTACGCGTTTCTTGGTGGAAAGAACATCGGCAGCGCCTACATGATCTTCCGGGTTGAAAACATCTCCGCCGCTACCGCTGCGCTGGCCGCGGGCGGAATCAAAACGGTTGATCAGGACGAAATCTCCAAACTGTAAAAAAAAATGCATTTCAATAAAAATAAGAATCACAAAAATTTCTGTTGACAATCGCCCATAATTGAGTGAAAACCGCCTGAACAAAGTTTGGTTTCGGGCGGTTTTTCATTTCAAATACTCCGCTTTTACTCCGCTTTCACATATAAAAGACTTCCTGCGGTTTTTCCTGTTTGCAGTTCTTTTTCCCGGCCTTGACCGTCGAATTTATTTTGAAATTCACCTAAAAAACAAAACGGACAAAACAGACCATAACGGTTGACAAACAACAGCGGAAGGAATATAATGTCTTTACGGCCGCGCATGTAAAAAATGTACGCGCAGTATTCAAGGAGATTTGTATGATTTTCAGGCTCGCCGGTACCGACGATCTGCCGCAGCTTTACACAGTATTCGGATTGATTGCGGAAAAACTAAACAGAGAGAATGGCCAGATCTGGGAAGAAGGTTATCCTTGCCGTTTTTTTGAAAGCGATATCGCCAAGGACCAACTTTACCTGCTTTCGGAGAATGAGACGGTTCTCTCGGCGTTTGCGTTGTGGAGCCACGACGAGCGCAGCCCACGCTTTTGTTGGGAAGACAACTGTGCGGATGTTTTGTATTTCGGAAGATTCGGAGTAAATGTCTCCTATGTTCACCGTGGTATTGGCGGAATTATGCTCCGCCGTGCATTCGAGATTGCCGGACAAAGAAGTTCTCACTTTCTTCGGCTCTTTGCCGCTGACAAAAATGAACCTGCGATCAAATTCTATACAAAACACGGATTTCATAGGGTCAAAGGACATTTTGAGAGAACATTTTCAAACGGAGCCGTTTTATGCGAATCGGGATTTGAAATCAAGATCCCGTTTCGGCAGCCCCCTGGCGCCGTCAGCGATTTTCATAACCGACCCTCTGACGCCTGAACGACAAACCGCCGGATCTCTTCACCGAACCGCTATAAAAAATCGACGTAAATGGCGGGCATGTGTTTCGACTTCTCTTCTATCAATGTTCAAAACCATTTAACACTTTAAAATCGCTGTGTCAACTTAAAATCGCGGTGTCAACCAAATAAACGTCCGTGGAAAGTTTAAGCATTTCTAACATTAAAATACAAAATACGGAGCGATAAAAACATGTTGAACGTCTCCCATGTAACGAAAAAATACGGGAATGTCATCGCATGCAATAATGTCAGTTTTCAACTTTTTCCAGGCAGCATCACCGTGCTTTTGGGGCCAAACGGTGCAGGCAAAAGTACACTTATGAAGGCAATCATCGGCTTTCTGCGCTATGATGGCGCCATCACGGTGGGCGGGTTCAAGAACAAAACGTCAGAGGCCAGACGGCTTATGGGATATATCCCCGAGATGCCCTCGCTGTATCCCAACCTGACGGTTTCTGAACATATGGAGTTCATTGCCCGGGCATACCGCCTGTCACAATACAAAGAGTGGGCAAAAGATCTTCTTGATCGCTTCGAACTGTCCGACAAAAGCAAAAAATTTGGGGATGAACTGTCCAAAGGCATGCAGCAAAAACTGAATATCTGCCTTGGACTGCTCCCAGAACCAAAGGTACTGTTGCTGGATGAGCCAATGATCGGATTGGATCCTCATGCCATCAAAGAACTGAAAACACTAATGGAGGAAATGCGCGGCGAGGGAAAAACGCTGCTGGTCAGCACGCACATCATCGACAGTGTGGATATGCTCTGGGATCGCACGATTATCATGCAAAACGGAACAATTCGCGCCAATGTCACCCGTGAGGAACTGAAAGCAGACGGAAGAACTCTGGAACAACTGTTTTTTGACATCACCGAATGTATAAATCGGCGTGATATAACGCATCCCAACGCACACACGCCCGGGGAGGAACAGCCATAGTGAAACTGTTTGCATACTATGCCCTGCACTCCTTTAAAAATCAGATTAAAAAACTTTTTAAAACTTGGATTTTTGTATTTGTCGTCGTATGCATGCTTTTGGGACTGGTCTTTGGTCTTGCCGCAGCGTTCTTTGTCGACAGCGATATAGAAAGTCCCCCCGAGAATCCTTCCGGGGAAGAAACGGTCTCCCAGCCTGAAGAAGATGATAAAGACTTTTTCGAAACACTTGGAATCAAAATCGAAGACGCACTGGAATTGGCCATCGGCGGCGTCATTTTAGCAGTCACGGTCATCATGGTCATGGGCGCCGATAAAAACGGCGGCAAAATCTTTCTTCCCGCCGATGTCGGACTGCTGTTTCCCTCACCCATGAAGCCTCAGTCGGTTCTGATGTTCCGTCTTACGACGCGGTTGGGCATGGCGGTGCTGGGAAGCGCTTATCTGCTGTTTCAAATTCCCAACTTCTTAAACATGGGATTGAAACTGTGGTCGGTGCTTACGCTGATGGCGACGTGGTGCTTTACTATGGTATATGGCACGCTGCTGCAGATGCTGCTGTACACCCTCTTTGCCACATACCCAAAAATAAAACGTTCTCTGAAAATAGCAGTCTACCTACTGCTGCTCCTTGTCGCGGCAGGGTATCTGCTTACCCTGAAGAGATATGACGGAAACTACCTGTACGCAGCAAATGCCTTTTTCAATGGAAAATTTTCTCGCTTCATTCCGGTGTGGGGATGGTTAAAAGGATTTTGCATGTGTGCGGTGGAGGACAATACTGTCGGTTGGGTGCTGTGTCTGTCGGCAATTCTTCTGTGCGGATCACTTTTGATATACCTGATCTGGCATATCAAGGCCGATTTTTACGAAGATGCGATGACGAAGTCGGAAGAAGTTGCAAAACTTCTTGAGAAAGCACAATCGGAAAATTCCGGCGCCGTTCTTTTTAAGCGCAAAAAAGACCGCAGTGAAAAATTGAAACGTGACGGACTGAAGCACGGTTCAGGCGCAAATGTCTTCTTTTTCAAAGAGATGTACAATCGATTCCGCTTCGCACACCTTGGTTTTTTCACCAAAACCATGGAACTTTACCTTATTTTCGCGGTGATTGTTGGACTTTTTTGCAGATTTTCCGTGAAAATTCCGAGCATTGTGCCCCTTGCTTTGGTACTGGCGGCTTCCGCTTTCTTCCGATCCCTTGGAAATTCTACCGACAGAGACTCCAAAACCGACTTTTTCTTGATGATCCCTGAAAGTTCCTTTACAAAACTGTTTTGGTCTGTCGCCGCCGGAACGGTAAATTGTATTCTTGACACGCTGCCGCCACTGGTCGTCGGGGCGTTGGTTGTCGGCGCCAATCCATTAACGGCGCTGCTTTGGGTTCCACTTATCGCCTCACTGGATTTCTACTCTACAAACGTCAGCATTTTCATCAATCTTTCGGTTCCCGTAGCGGCAGGAAGAATTCTCAAACAGGCAGTGCAGGTGCTTTTCTTTTATTTCGGGCTCCTGCCTGACATTCTTCTTTTCATTTTCGGCATGGTGATGGGATCCACCGCCCTTGCAGCCATTCTTTCAACTCTTGTCAATACCGGTTTCGGACTTCTCTTTTTTAGCGTTTCTCCCCTTTTTCTGCGTAGACAGTAGCGCCTAAAGAATACCTTCCCAACACATGTCGCACACTGCCCTTCAAACCCGGGAGCCACACCGAACAAAAGTATAAAAGTATAATATAAGGAGAATTTACCATGAACGTGACATTGGCCATTCAGCAAAGAAGTTCCACAAGGGGGTACACACAGGAAAAACTCACGGAGGAAGAGTTGTGCGCTCTGCTAACTGCGGGGCTTCAATCTCCCACCGCTATCAATCTGCAAGACCTGCACTTCACGGTTTTGAAAGGCGATCACCCCCTTCTTTCAGAAATTGAGGAGGAGAAAAACCGTTTGAGAGGAATGAAAAATCCTGAACACAACTTTTACTATGAAGCGCCTGCAGTAATTCTTCTGAGCGGCCGAAAGGGCAACAAATGGAGCCCGGTAAACGCCGGAATCGCCGTTCAAAGCATGGCTCTGGTTGCTGAGGAATTGGGGCTAGGCAGCCTGATCATCGGATGTATCCACGATGCTCTTCGGGGGGAACGACAGGAATATTTTGAAAAAGCCTTGAAGTTTCCGGAGGGATTTGCGTTTGAAATCGCTCTCGCAGTGGGGCACAAAGCGGTAAAAAAACAGCCGCATACATTCGACAAAACTTCCCACGTGACGGTTTTATAAAACCAATCTGCAGCAACTTCATAAAGACAGAAATGTCATATATCGGACAATACATTTCACGAGAAAAGCCCACTCAAAGCCGAGTTTATTTGCTCGCCTTTGAGTGGGCCTTTGCTTTGACGATTTCTGCGGCGAATCGTTTGCACACAACGACGACGCCGCACAGTTCATCGGAAAAATGCGCACGGGTATAGTTAAGAACATAGGGGAAGGCAGAAGAACAGTCGAGGCGTTCTAAAAAAACACGGCGGTTCCCGCATTTTTAAACAATCAAAGATATGACCTTTTTCCGAAGAAAATACAGAGAGCAAAAATACACAGTCGCAAGGTAAATGGCGAAAATCAGTAAAAAGATTGGCACCAGAACCCTAAAATTCGGTATCACAAGCGCACTAAAAGTTTTGGTGTATATCAGAACAATCAGAATATAGCACACAACTGAAAGGACAAACGAAAAGAAAATCTTCAGGAAGTATTCACAGAGCAAAAATCTCAGAATTTTTCTTTTATTTACGCCAAAAATCTGAAGATACCCCAATTCTTTTTTGCGGTAAAACAGTTCGGTTTGTACAATCGTTGTCATAAAAATGCAAAACATGATGTATACCGCAAAGAACACCGCCAAAAATACATAAGTGAAATAGTTCAACCTATTGCGCAAACCGTAGAGTTTATAGTAAGTTCCAAGGGATCCTCCAGTTGACCCGCTGTTCACCAAGAGTTCCTCCTGTACTTCCTCATCCTCATAAAGTCCGTCGCAGACACACAGGATGAATACGGTACCCTCATCCTTATCCCCAATGGTTTTCAGAACATCATAAGAAATAAAAAGAAGTTTTGAGTCATTAAAATCCTTCATGGACGGGTAATAGATGTCCTCAGACAGCATGGTTTTAAATTTCTCATCGTCACCGTCGCGAACCACTCCGCTCACCGTAAATTCGACGCCCTTAAAAACCACTTTTTGTCCGATCGCAGACGCCGCTGAAAAATTTTCGCCAAAGTATCCCGTCACAAACGGACCGTTTACCAAAATCTCATGCTCATTCTTGGGAAAACGCCCTTCCTTCAGCATTCCCTCAAGGGCCAGAACGCTGTCTTTTTCATCCAACAAGTGGAAAGCAACATAGTCCCCTTCTTTCGCCGTATACTTGTCGTAGACGTCCAGACGGTCCTTACACGAAAGCCAGTCAAAAATACGGGAATCAAGGGAAACAAGATCCCAACAGTACTGAGTGCGAATGGACTGAACGTACATATCCGAGAAATTTTCTTTGACCGCCAACAGCACCATCAGCGCAAGAAAAACCAGAGCCATCAGAAAAATTCCGCCGCTTCGCAACAGTCTGGGATTTCGTTTCAAGGCAAATCGGAAAGCGCTCAGTCTCTTTTTCCCGCGTGGCGCGCTTCTCACCTCCCTTTCCTCCGACGAAAGCAAAACAGGAGTCTTTTGTTCCACCTTTTCGATGACGCCATAATTCAGATGAACGATCTCATCAGCATAGTCGTCAAAATAGTGTTCGTGCGTGGCCACAATCAGGATTCTTTCGGCGCTTTTTAATTTGGCGAGAATTTCCGCGATATGCCGAGAATTTTCGTCGTCCAGAGAAGCGGTAGGTTCATCCGCCAGCAGAAGCCTCGGCGATTGCATCAATGCCCGTACTATGGCAATTCTTTGACGTTCGCCGCCGGATATCTGGGAAGGATCCTTGGAAAGAAGATCCTCCACACCCAGCATCCTGCTCAAACGCCATATTTCCTTTGAATCGTTCTTGATGAGCAGAAGATTGTCCGATACAGTAATGCCGGAAATCAGCATACTGTTCTGAAAAATGTATCCGGTGTGCTGCGACAGTTTCACATCGAAATTATTTTCGACGGTACCTGAAGATGCGCTGTCTATTCCTCCAATCAGATTGAGCAGCGTCGTCTTGCCGCAGCCGCTGACCCCTTTGATCACATACAGTTTTCCGGTTTCAAAAGTGTAGGAAAGATCTTTGATCACCGGTTCTTTGTAAGATTTTGTTATAGAGTGCAGTTGTATTTCCATAAAAACCTCCCTCCACAGTCTAAATGAGATCCCGGGAGGACATCAGAATTTCGTAATAGGACGAAACCTTGACTTTCCGGAAAAGCAACGTTACCGTCAGAAACGCCATGAGAATCACCAGAACATTGAACGCCAAAATAGGATAAATGCTGTAGGTGAAAATCTGGAAATTTATGAAAACAAGTTGCTCATTGATCTTGTTGATTGCAAATGTCAAAGCGAAGGCAAGTATCTCCGACGCTAACAGTATTTTTATCAATTCCAGAATATTCAAGAAAATAAAGTGGCGGATCACCCGTTTTTTGGAATACCCTGCCTGTTCAAACACCGCGACAAAGCGATTATTGTACTGGAATTCAATCTTTTTCAGGGCCGTGTAGAAGAGGGTGGAAAAAAGCGTCACAAAAAGACAGAGCGGCAAAAGAACACATACAAAATTCACAAACAGATCCTTCAAACCGTTCACACCGTCATAACTCACCCTCACGCCGTCATGCGCCGTCAATTCCGCGCAGTGCTTGGTATAATAGTTCTTCATCGCCCTGTAGGAGTCAAAATAAATGTAATATGTGCGTTGCGGATTCCTTCTTCCTTGGTAGAAGGTTTCGTCTTCCTCATAGCACTCCGTAAGTTTGGAATTGACAAAGCAAAGATCTTCATTATACTCCGGGTTATACCATACGTCGGTAGTGACAGCAACCCCGACTGTATTCAGATACATTCTCTCGGCGCTGTCAAAAGTATCAAATACCCCGACGATTTCAAGGCGCACCGCACCCTGTCCATAGATATTTTTGGTAATGTACTCCCCCAGAAGTTTCTCCGGATTGTCACGGTTCATGGAAAGGGCCATCTCTTTTGACAGGATCACCTGATTTTCCTCGGTAAAATATGTTCCGTATAAAAGGCGATCCGAAAGTTTGAAAACTTTCTTTTCAAATGGAATCACATTCAAAAAAAGGTCATATCCTACCTCGGGTACCATCGCGCCGTCAAAACTCGGACGTTCGGTTCCGTCCGGGCAACTTCCGTTGTAACTGAGCACTACCGCTCGAATTCCCTTTTCCTCGGGCACAATGTCCTTCCACGGTTTGTTCGTGATGACCTCCATCGCGTTGATTCCGTACATATATTCGATTGAGGAATCCAACTTATTCTCCGGTGTATCCGCCAAAAAGCACAAACAGGAAGCAAGAAAGAGAAATACAAAGAACAGCAGACCCGCTTTCCGGGCGCGTTTCTCGGAATAGAACCACTTTTTTAAAAACGGGTCGGGATTCTTCTTCGCTGCCTTTGTTCTTTTCTCCTCTTTTTCTGATTTTTTCCGGATTTTGAAGGGACCTGTAGGATAGCCGTCAATCTTTTCCTTGATTTTCGTAAAAGGAATGATCTCCTTTGCATACTCTTTCGCCGCCGCGTCATGGGAAGAACAGATGATCAATATGCTGTCGCTCAATTGTGACAGCATTTGAAACACCGCAGTTTTGTTTTTTTCATCGAGCGCCGCAGTTGGTTCATCGAGAAAAATCACTTTTTTTCCGCTAAGCAGCGTTCGAACAATGGCAAGTCTCTGCTTTTCTCCCCCTGAAAGAACGGTGGGCAGTTGATCTGCCGTTTCCTTCAACCCAAAGCGATCGAGCACTCTCAAAATTTCGTCATCATCGTCGGATATCAGATGCATATTGTCCTTTACCGACAAAAAATCTACAAAAAATGGCTCCTGCGTGATATAGTCGAAAGGTTTTTCAGTGGGATGCATCACTCTTCCTTTAAAGGAGCGCCCATCCCAGACAACTTCCCCGCCGTCAAAATCCAAAAAACCTCCTAAAATGTTCAGGAACGTGGTTTTTCCGCTGCCGCTTTCGCCAAAAAGCAGGTAAAAACCGGAGTCTTCAAAGGTATAGGAAAAAGAATTGAGCACGATCTGCACCTGCCGCGCATTCTTCTCTTTTCGGACACGGTGTCCAAAAAACGCTTTGGACAGATTTTTACAAATAATCATAATCTATCGTCACCGTCTTCAAGAATTTCGGTATAAGGATCCTGAATATACCTGAGGAAATCGTTCTGATGGATGTCCTTCAGAAATTTGTACAGCCTCTTAAAATCAATTTCTCCGATTTTTCCCTTCTTGTATTCCGAAGCATACGCCGTGAAATTCTCCTGTTCCTTGATATCTTTCTCAATTGCCTGTATGCGTTCGAAGGCTTCCCGCTGTTCCTCGGTTGCGCTGTTGTTCGCCACAAGATCGGAAAGTTGGACATAGTCTGCATACCTGTCTCCGGTTTTGTACAGCACGTCAATATAGAGTTCATCCACACATCCGGTACCGTTCAAAAACGCGATCTGAAATTTATATCCCTTGCTGTAATCGGGTTCCACAAGCATGGCGTAGGAAGGCAAATTCCAATACTGTATGTCGCTGCCCTCCTTTTGCGGTTCGCCGGTAAGAGCCTGCCGCATCAACCGAAAAAGTATATTTTTATCCAGTGTCTCAAACTCATAGTCGTCGGGATTCATCGCCAGCAGTTCTTCCACACTTTTTTTGGAGTCCAGCAGCACCGAGTTGATATACTCGATCTCCTCGCTCTCTTTTTCCGATGCGCCGCCCCTGATGAGAAGCGTGGGATAAATCACTTCGATAATCGGTTTTGAACTGTCATTGCGCACAACCTTCTGAATGTAATCTTCATCGTATCTGTAGCGAAGATTGATCCCGAAAAACGCGTATTTTATGAGATGACTGTCGTCGGCGTTTTCGTCCTTGAAGTCCTCATACTTGAAAGTATATACCCAGCCGTCTTCCTGCGTTTCCCGCGCAATTTTTCTGAAAAAGGCAACATTCAACGGTTCCTGTTCTTTAGAACCGCAGCACGAAAACAACAGCAGAACGGCAACCGTCAAAATGAAAAATGCAACACTCTTTTTCACCGTTACTCTCCCTTCCTTTTGGTCGTAAAAACCCTTACAGAGCAGAAAATCGAAACAGAACGTTGATCCTCGAAGCACTCCGTCTCCAAAGCCACACTTTTTATTTCTTTGAAATGAAATCATTGCAAAGAGATTTCCGAAATAACGGGATCAAAACGTGCTTAGAAAATCCGTGCGTGACTCCCTGAGAACAACAGTTGGAAACCCGAAAAACAGGTTCAACCGTACCCCGTCAGCGTCTTTGAAAGAACCGCAGTCCGCCTTCAATCAATATGTCCAGTACCTGTATACCAGAATTCCCTTCGGGACATATCTTGAAGTATCCCCGCTGCATATGTCAACACGGAATCTTATGAACAGTTCCAGCCCTGAGGAGGATTCTATCAGTCCCGTCTGAGTGTCAGTTTCCGAAATAGGATGTGTCCAGACGCATCGATAAGAACACGGCTGATACAGTCCATAGCGTACTCCAAAAGTGCCCTCGTAAGTTCTGAAATGGACGTCGGGATCACGAAAGTCTTCTTCGATACACTCTATTTGAACTTTACGCGATTCTGTCCAGCTATAAGATGCTTCCATGCCAACACTCGGTATGTAAAACCACACGCCGCAATCGCCCGCGTAAACCATGGATTGTCTCGATTCCAGCTTTTTTGTTCCCTCTGTTTCCCACGTGCCCGATGCAGTCGCATTTGAATGGTAATACGTATTCGAATAATTCACGGCGCTCGCGGGCAAAGCAGTAAGGAGCGCAAAGACAGCAACCATGACGACAGAGACAATTTTTTTGACAACCTTTTGTTTCATAAAAAACACCTTCCCATTCGTATAGGGAACTTTTTATAAAAATTATAAAAAATTTTCTTACTCCCAAAACAACTGTAATACAAAAATGTCATATTGTCAAGTATATATTTCAAAAAATAGAAAATAAAAATTGTGGTGGAAACTTTTTATAAATTTATAAAAATATTTTTATACAAATAAAATTGTAAAAACAGTTTATAAAAAAGGAAAAAACACGCAGAAAGCAGACAAAAGGATTTGGTTAAAACAACTGTTTCCCCAAAAACGGGCGCCGAGACGACCATGGACATCTTCACCAACGCCTGGCCGACCATCGGGACGGTCAGCGGCGAGATAAATCCCATGGCAATGGGACTGATAACCATGTGCAACATCAATATGCTTGTACTTCTTTATCGCGGTGCTTGTGGGCGTGTTCGTCGCGAACGATTTCATGAGCGGCTGCTCCAAAAATATCTTTACCGTCCGGGCGGGAAAGGCCGACTATGTGATCTCCAAAACGATTGTCTGCTTTGCGGGATGCGCGCTGATGTTCTTTGGCTTCTTTGTGGGAGCCGTCCTCAGCGGCGCGATTGCGGGTCTTCCCTTTGACGCAGGCTCTCTCTGCCGGGGTCATGGGTGTCGTAATGTGTATGCTCTCCAATTTTGGTATGGTCGCTGTTTTCGTGGAAATTGACTTTGCCGCCAGCGCGGCAGCCAAGGAAGAACATGGCTTTCCATTGTCATCTCCATAGCGGCAGCGATGCTGCTCTATATGATGGTGCCGATGATCACGCCGCTGGATTTCGGCATTGTGAATGTGATCGGATGCTTTGCTGCCGGAGTTCTTGTTTGTGTTGGTCTTGGCGCTGTGAGCAATTTGATTTTGAAGAAAACGAGTTTGGTGTAACGATAAAAAATTGCGGCAGAGATTACCCCTGCCGCAGTTTTCATTCTGTACTACATTAGTTGAACTTCATGTTGTCAAGTTCGGTTCCAAATTCCTTTGTGACCTCAAGAATCGTCTTGTTGCCCTCTGCAGTGATCTTGTAATCCTTTAGAACGGGGAACTTTTCGCCTTTGAATTTCAGCACCATCTCTTCGGCCTCCCGTTTGGACGCCAGTTCAAATGTCTCGATGGTTTTCATCAATTTTGCCATGGTATCACTCCTTTCCAAACCCAGTAAATAGTCTGTGGTCACTCTGAAATATACAGCAAACCAAGGGAGCACAGACAGATCAGGAGCGTTTACGCCGTTTTCCCAACGGGAGACAGTTTGGACGGATACCCGCAGCGCTTCCGAGAATTCCTCCTGTGTGATACCCCTTTTTTGTCGCAGTTCCCTAATCGTTCTTCCAATATCCATAAGTGACCTCCTGAACTTTGTGACTATAGGATAGCATAGCCTAATTTCAAAAAACAGAACGAAAAACGATAGCCGGCTGAACACCATTGTTAAGTCATGCAAATCCGCGTACCGATAACATTGTATATCTTACATATAAGGCCTTGCTACTTACGCTTTGTCGCATTTTATTATAACACAAAAGTAAAAACCAAGGGTTTTTGAAGGCGCATATGCGCCTACCCTGCCCTACCGCAGCAGGGACTTTTGCTGTTTCAATGTTCTCGGCGCGGAAATCCCCGGATTTTCGCCAAACGCACGGCAGTGCGGTTCGGCGCGT
>CANQNM010000057.1 GCA_947625265.1 uncultured Clostridia bacterium | reverse complement strand
GGCTAAGCCCAAGAGTCCTTCGAAGGCAAAGGCGAAGACGGAGACGGCGGTGGAAGAGCCGGCCGAGCCTGCCGCTGAGGAAGCGAGTGAGGCGCCAGAGCAAGCGGAGACGGCCAAGCCGGCCGCTAAGACCGCCGCAAAGGCAAAAGCCCCGGCGAAGAAAGCCGCCGGCTCGACGAAAAAAACCACGACTAAAGCGAAGGCCTCCGGTAAAAAGGCCACTAAGTCCGCCGCGAAGGCCGGCGAGTCCAAAAAGGCCGAAACCAGTGCCGACGCCGTTGAGGAATTGGATGCCGCCGAGTCGTCTCTGGATATCGACGCCGATGCGGATGTCGATGCTCAGGTGGCCTCCGAGTTGTCGGCGGACGTGGCTGCCGAGGAGCTATCGGACGACAAGATCGAGGAGAATCTCGATTCCGATGAGGACTTGCTCGACGGGATTCCGGAGGACGAGCTCAAGGCGACGATGGACACGTCGCTGCCGAAAGTGAAGTCGACGCGGGCGAACAAGAGCAAGGCCCGCAAGCGGAACGCGGACGCCAACGTGACGATGCTGACCGGTGATCCGGTGCGGATGTATCTCAAAGAGATTGGCAAGGTGCCGCTGCTGACGGCCGCCGAAGAGATCGATCTCGCGATGAAGATCGAAGCCGGCGTGGCCGCCACGGAGGAGTTGGAGAAAGCCGAAGCCGACGGTGTCGAGCTCGAACGGCGGGAACGGCGCCGACTCGGCCGTATCGAGCAGGTGGGACTTGACGCCAAACAACAGCTGATCGAGGCGAACCTCCGATTGGTCGTGTCCATTGCGAAGCGCTACGTCGGCCGGGGAATGCTCTTTCTCGATCTCATTCAGGAGGGCAATCTCGGGTTGATTCGTGCGGTCGAGAAATTCGATTACACGAAGGGTTTCAAGTTCTCGACGTACGCCACTTGGTGGATCCGCCAGGCCATCACGCGGGCCATCGCCGACCAGGCCCGGACGATACGTATTCCGGTCCATATGGTTGAGACGATCAACAAGCTTGTGCGTATCCAGCGGCAGCTGCTGCAGGAGCTTGGTCGTGAGCCCACGCCCGAAGAGATCGGCGAGCAGATGGGGCTCACCGCTGAGCGGGTGCGCGAGATCCAAAAGATCTCCCAGGAGCCGGTCAGCCTCGAGACGCCGATCGGCGAGGAAGAGGACTCCCAGCTTGGGGACTTTATCGAGGATGATGCGGCGGTCGTGCCACCGGATGCGGCGTCGTTCTCGATGTTGCAGGAGCAGTTGGCCAAGGTGCTCGAGGGTCTGGCCGAGCGGGAGCGGAAAGTGATCTCGCTGCGGTTCGGGCTTGAGGATGGCCACCCGCGGACCCTGGAGGAAGTGGGCCGGGAGTTTCAGGTGACAAGAGAGCGTATTCGGCAGATTGAGGCAAAGGCGTTACGCAAATTGCGGCACCCCAGCAGATCAAAAAGATTGAAGGATTATCTGAATTGACAATAAAATTCACAAAAAAGACTAGTCCTTATAACTTGACTTTTTTACACAGTTAGTGTATGATATGTATTGTTACAGATTTTTCAGGAGGAACCCCCATGAAGAAAAGATTTTTAAGTATGATTCTTTGTGTTTCTACCTTGCTTGTCGCGGTGCTGTCCTTTTCCGCGTGCAGCAGCAACGGTTTTGATTCCGTGATTAAGGCGACAGATGCGAAGGCTCAGACAATTGTGATTGCAGCCATCAAAGGTGAGAAAACGACGGATGAAGCTGTAAAGGCGGTAGAAGACGCGTTGAATGAAATTACCAAGGCGAAATTTAACACGCAAGTGATCCTGAAACTTTTTACTCCTGATGAGTATGTTTCACAGATTATGAACATGTTTCAGAGGATGGAAGCCAGGCAGCAGATGTACGAGGACGGGTTGCAGGGTAACACCACAGGATCTTCTGACTCCAGATACGATTTGATTGATGATACGGAAAAGCAGAACTATCAGGTACAGTTGAATGGGGATCTTACCTATGCCGATGAATTTGGCAGACCTGTGACAGTTTATCCAAAGGTGAATGACGATCAGATTGACATCGTCTTCATAGACAGTATTGAAACCTATTATAAACTTCTGGATAACGAGTACATCATCTCTTTAAGTGACGATATCACTGCGAATACCGATATTTCGAAAAGCGTTAGTTCCGCCTTTCTTACGCAGTTAAGAAAACTTGGAAACGGTTTTGATCAGGACGGCATCTTTGCCGTTCCCAATGGTTATGTGGTTCGGGATTATGATTACATCCTTGTGAACAAAAAACTTTACGATTATTACCAGTACGATATCAAATGTGACCTGACCATTTATGACGGCATGAACAGAAACGGATGCGATGATCTCACCGACTTTGCCTATTTCCTTGAGGAAGTGGCTGCCAACAATGACACTATAGCCGATGATCTGAAGGTGGATCGCTTCCTTTATAACTACACGGGAACTCAATGGGAAAGTTATTTTGGGGATGGACAAAACACCTGTCTGGTTCTTCCGTCGACAAGTGCCTCTTTTAACCTTGATCTGACGCCAAAGGTGGACAGTCTTTTCAGCAGGTCGCTTTTCAAGAAAACCCAATCGCTGCTCTACACACTTCGCAGCCAGTATAATGAGACTCCCTATGAAGGAGAGTGTTTCTTCATGGATTCGGAGGAAAGCGTCGGTTATGCGATTCCGGCAGCCAATATGGCTGACAATAAAGAAACCTTCGCTGTAGCTATGGTGTCGGGCGACAATACCGTGCCCAATTATTACAACAGCGATGATTATTATGTTGTGAAAATCAGCACGCCTATTTTTGACAACGAGTTGTTCCAGTCAATGTTCGCCGTCAGCACTTTTTCCTCTACGGCTGTCAATGCAGATGGCATTTCCATTCAGAACAAGATCGCAAACTACAGTATGCAGAGAAACCCCCGCTGTTTTGAATTGATCTCTATGCTGCAAACCGATGCGGAAGCGGTTAATCTTCTGACATACGGTGTTCAGGGTGTGAATTACGATGTTTATGAAGATGACGATACCGCTTACAATGTGGGGAAAAACGGATACCAGCCTGTTCTTGGGAAGATGGGAAATATTTTCCTTTGCAGACCTTACGACGGTATGGATCAAAAATCGGCATACTATGCTTCTAATGATTGGAAAGCGGCAAAAACACAGACCAGATATGCCATTGCCTCACCCTATTGCGGACTGATGCTCCGTGACGTTGAGGAAGCGGGCGTGGATATCAAATGTTCCCAAATTGACGAATTCTTTACGAAGTTCTATGAAGAAAACATGCCAAAGATCAAAAACTTCAACGGTTATGATGAAAACGGTAAAGAGGTGACTATAGAAGAGTATATTGCTGCCATTGACAGTGAGTTGAAGAGAACTACAGAGTATAAGATGGGTACGCAGGCGTATAAGAAACAAACTGAAAATTACGATGGTCCTACCTATGAATCTCTTCCGGTTTCCCAGGCGATGTGGCATTATAACTTTATTCAATTTGGTCATGGAGATTACGTGTGATTTTTAAAAATGTCGAAGATTTTCCGGGACTGCACTCGCGGCCCCGGAAAATTTTTTCACAGAGTTAAAAAAATTGATTTTTTACTTGCAAATACATAGAAAGTGTGGTAAAATAACAGAGCAGTAGAGCATGAAATAAGGCCATACGTCCGAGGGCGTACGGTCAGCGGGATACATGTAAAAGAAACGGTCTCCGGCGATTCGCCCCCGTGAACCATGTCAGGTGGGAAACCAAGCAGCATTAAGCGATCAGGCGAATGTGCCCGGGCAGACTATCTTCAGTGTATGCGGCGCGTATCCTGTTACGGGCGTATGGTCTTATTTTGTGATCTGCTGCTTTTTGAGGGGGGAGTATATTTGTATCGCGCACTTTACAGGAAATACAGACCTTCGGTGTTCAGTGACGTTTCAGGTCAGGATCATATCACTTCGGTGCTTCGCTATCAGGTAGAAAATGGCCGGACAAGCCACGCGTACCTTTTCTGCGGCAGCAGAGGCACAGGAAAAACCACTTGTGCAAAGATCCTTTCGAAGGCGGTGAACTGCCTGTCACCTGTAAATGGCGATCCGTGTGGGATTTGTGAAAATTGTCTTGCCATCGAAAAGGGAACCGCATCGGATGTTTTGGAGATGGATGCTGCTTCCAACACAGGCGTAGATTATATCAGAGACATTAAAGACGCGGTGATGTACGCGCCGACGATGCTAAAAAATCGGGTGTATATCATTGACGAGGTTCATATGCTTTCGGACGGAGCTTTTAACGCCCTGCTTAAAACTCTGGAGGAACCTCCGTCCAACGTGGTTTTTATTCTGGCGACCACGGAAGTTCAAAAAATTCCGGCAACCATTCTTTCTCGGTGTCAGCGATTTGAATTTCGGAGGATTGCCGGAAACGTGATTGCAGATCGGCTGCGATATATCGCGCAGAACGAAGGAATAGATCTGGAGGAAGATGCGGCGCGTCTCATTGCACGCAACGCGCAGGGAGGTATGCGCGACGCGATATCGCTTCTTGAAATCTGCGGTTCGGAAGGGAAAAAAGTGAACGCTTCCATGGTGGAGCGTCTTTCGGGAGGAGCCGGAAGAAAAACGGTGGAAGATACGGTGAAAGCGCTCTCAGAACGCAAAATTCCGGAACTTTTTTCAATTATTGAGCGACTGTATGAATCCTCCGGAGATCTGGGATCATTCTGGCAGGAACTTACTTCTTTTTATCGTGACATGATTGTTTGCAAAACTGTGAAAGGTGTCAATACAGAGGAACTGCGCAAAAACATTCTCGATCTCACACAAAACGAATTTCAAACACTGGAAAAATTGTCTGAAGAATTCAGGTATGAGACTTTAATCTACCACTTCAAGGTACTTGACGAATCCTATGATGCGGTGTGCGGTAAAAGGGGCACTTCCGGGAGAGTGGCCGCCGAAATGGCACTTGTGCGTATGGCGTCTGACTGTACAGACGGCAGTACCGAGGCGATTCTTGAGCGAATTTCGAGGTTAGAATGTTTGTTAAAAAGCGGAGTTGTTTTGACTGACGGTGAAAGTGAAACTTCAAAACGTCTTTCAAATGTTTCTTCTGACGGTGTCCAAACTATCCATGGGGACGTGAATTCCAAAATCAGCGTTGACGGAGGTTCAGAAAAATCCGAAAAAACCGAGGTGGAAAAAAAGGAACTTGTGGATTTTGTGGAAATTCTCCGTGATTATATGAATGTTGAGCCGGGAACCGCGTCGTTTCTTGTGAATTCCAAAGCCTATTTCACAACGGACGGAACTGTTTCAGTGTGTGTCGGTGATAATTTTGCCGTAAGAATGCTCAACAATCGCGGCGCCGGGGAAAAATTGAGCGCCATTTTACGGCAAACTCAGGGAATCGACGCAAAGATAAATTTTGTTTGTGAGTCTACTAAAAAATCTGAGCGGGATCTCATGGATGAACTGTCATAAAAATCCCTTCGTTTCAGAACGGTACGCGATATCTGCCGTTTATGGAGGGGGATTATGCTGGTTTTAATTGTACGGCATACATTGTAATGTAAGAAAAATTGTATCAAAAGGAAAGAAAGGAACTTTAAAAAATGAAAGCGAGACTACCTCAAGGTTATGGCGGCGGTCCACAGAATATGAACGCCATGATTCGTCAAGCGCAAAAGATGCAGGAGCAGATGGCTGAACTGCAGGCTGATCTTGACGGACGGGAGTATGAAATCCAGGCAGGGGGCGGTGCGGTGACCGTACGGATCAACGGAAAGTCGGAGATTCTTTCCATTGATCTGGAGCCGGAGATAGTCGATCCGGAAGATCTTGAAACTCTATCCGACACGCTGGTTGCTGCATTGAATGAGGCAATTCGAAAAGTCAGCGACACCAACTCTGCGGAAATGTCCAAGGTTACGGGCGGCATGAGTTTGCCGGGTATGTTTTAAATATGTCTGAGTACTTGTTGCCCCTTGAATTGATGGTGGAGCAGTTGGAACGACTGCCGGGTGTTGGCCGAAAAACGGCGACCAAGTATGCTTTTACGCTGTTAAGCATGACTACTGAGGAATTGGAAAACTTTACGACGGCAATTTTAGACGGTAAAAAAAAGATATTGAACTGCCGAAAATGCTTCAACCTGTGTGAAGGAGAATTGTGCACCGTATGCGGGGACGCAGCACGCAGCGGGGAACAGATTTGCGTCGTTGAGGATGTGCGGACGTTGATGGCAATGGAACGTACACGAAACTATAAAGGACTGTATCATGTTTTAGGGGGAGTGCTCTCTCCCATTGACGGCGTTGGTCCGGAAAAACTGCATATAGCAGAACTTCTTTCCCGCGTAAAGGAGGAAGAAACGCGTGAGGTGATTATTGCAACCAACCCAACAGTGGAAGGAGAAACCACCGCCATGTACTTGACAAAACTTCTTCATCCGCTTGGTGTGAGGGTCACGCGTCTTGCTTACGGTGTGCCGGTCGGAGCGGATTTGGAATATGCGGATGAAATAACTCTTGCGAGAGCGCTTGACGGGAGAAGGGAACTTTAACTGTGTGGAATGAGGTTTCTAAATATTGCGGTACACGGTATCGCGGTATACGGTATCGCGATAACACGGTGGCGCGGCAGTTTTCCAGATAACTGCACCTCGTTGGCATGAGGTCCTCTGCGGAGTATTCAAGGAAAAAAGTTATAAGCCTTTTACACGTTACGAAGATTCAGAGATCGAGTATATGAGCGTATGCAAATTGAAAAACACGGAAGGGAGTTGTTTTAAATGGAGTACTATACGATGAAATTCGGGGATCTTGTGCGTCGTCTACCCATTTGTAAGGTGACCGATTCGCTTTACATCGCCGGTTTTGTTCTCTTGGGAGATCCGGCTCTCAGCGCGGAATGCGCAAGGCAATTGCTGGAAAAGGCTCCGCCCTATGATTACATTGTGACGGCGGAGGCTAAAGGGATTACCTTGGCGCATGAAATGGCAAAACAGCACGGTGACAAGAAATACATGATTGCAAGAAAGGGCGCAAAACTTTATATGACGGGATTGCTTGAGGTGGATGTTCGCTCCATCACTACCGCCCGTCAGCAAAAACTTTACCTTGATATTGCCGACGCTGAACTTTTGAAAGGAAAGAGAGTTCTGATCGTGGACGACGTGATTTCTACCGGAGAATCGCTTCGTGCCCTTCAGACGCTTGTGCAGAAAGCCGGCGGAAATATTGTGGGCAATATGGCGGTTCTTGGCGAAGGCGACGCCGCATACAGGCAGGATGTCACGGTACTTCAGGCTCTTCCGTTTTTTAACGCCGACGGAACGGTAAAAAAGTAACGTAAACAAAAAGTGACGGAGAACTTCGTCGGGATCATTTGAGAGCAGTCTCCAAATGAAATGAAAGCGGCTTCGCAGAGCAATTCGAAGTAACGCCCCAAGCGGCAAAAGAATCCGTAAAAAGAATCAGGCAACATTTATAAGAGACAGTCTGGGGCGCCTTCATCAGGAAGGCGCCCCAGACTGGATGTTTTTTGCTTGTTGGGGTACATCTTTGTTTTTTCAGGATGCGCTTTTTTCAAGTAATTTCTTACGCGCAGTTTTTTGTTGGCGCCTGAGAAAAAATTTGATGAACGTCTGTTGCCGCATTGCGGTGACGAAACCGCACGATTTTATCACTCAGTTTTATCTATATACTTTTCTTCCGTTTCTTTTACAGCGTGTGCAAGGAATTCTTCGAATTTCATGCTCCCAGCGTCGCCTTTTTTTCTGTCTCGCACCGCCACGGTTCCTTCTTCGACTTCCCTAGCTCCCACAACCAACATATACGGAATTTTGTTCAACTGCGCCTCTCTGATCTTATAGCCGATCTTTTCTTCCCGCTCATCAACCTCGACGCGCAGGCCGTTTTCCTTCAGGCGCTGCGTGATTTTTTCGGCGTAAGCGTGCTGCTCCAGTCCGATGGGCAGAACCTTGATCTGTACAGGTGCCAGCCACATAGGCAGAGCGCCAGCGAATTTTTCGATGATCAGTGCAAGCGTTCTCTGGTAACATCCGATGGATGTGCGATGGATAATATAAGGATTCTTTTTTTGTCCGTCTTTGTCGGTATATTCCATTCCAAAATTTTTGGAAAGCATTTGATCGATCTGGATGGTGATCAGGGTATCTTCCTTACCGTGCACATTTTTGATTTGAATGTCCAGTTTCGGTCCGTAAAACGCCGCCTCTCCAATTCCGATCTTGTATTTTACGCCCAAATCGTTGAGAATTTTCTCCATGGTGCTTTGAGCTTCTTCCCATTGTTCTTCCGTTCCGATATATTTTTCACGGTTCTCGGGATCCCACTGGGAAAAGCGGTAGGATACGTCTCCGTCAAGACCCACACATTTTAACATATAGTTGGCAAGTTCCAAGCATCCCTTGAACTCATTTTCCAACTGTTCCGGGGTACACATCAGGTGCCCTTCGGAAATAGTAAACTGGCGCAGCCTGATTAGTCCATGCATTTCGCCTGAATCCTCATTGCGGAAAAGAGTGGAGGTTTCATTGTAGCGTAGGGGTAGATCTCTATAGGAGCGCGCTTTGCTTAAATATGCCTGATACTGGAAAGGGCAAGTCATGGGGCGTAGCGCAAGACAGTCCTTGTCTTCAGGATTTCCGATGACGAACATGCCGTCGAGATAGTGATCCCAGTGTCCCGAGATTTTATAAAGGTCAGATTTTGCCATAAAGGGGGTCATGGTTGGAATCCATCCCCTGCGCGCTTCTTCATCCTCTACAAACCTTTGAAGAATGCGTATGACAGTGGCGCCTTTGGGCAGGATGATCGGCAACCCCTGTCCAACCACATCTGAGGTAGTAAAATACTCTAATTCTCTTCCCAGTTTGTTGTGATCCCGTTTTTTTGCTTCTTCCATACGCGTGAGATGTTCGTTCAACTGTTCCTTTTCGGGGAAGGCTGTGCCATAGATACGCTGCAGCATTTTATTGTTCGAATTTCCTTCCCAGTATGCACCTGTGCAGGAAGTCAATTTAAAGGCGCGTACGGCGGCGGTGGAGTAAAGATGCGGACCGGCACATAGATCGGTAAATTCACCCTGACGGTAAAAGGAGATTTCTTCACCTTCCGGAATGCGCTCGATGAGCAGTTCTTTGTAGGGCTCTCCCATGGCGCGCACTTGCTCCAGGGCTTCCTCTTTCTTTTGAGTATAGCGTTGGATTTTCAGGTTTTCACTGACGATTTTTTTCATTTCCTTTTCAATTTTGGCCAATTGTTCCGGGCCGAAAGTTACATTGGAATCAAAATCGTAGTAAAATCCGTTTTCAATAGCGGGACCGATGGTCAATTTGGTTTCAGGATACAGGCGTTTTACTGCCTGAGCCAAAATGTGTGCCGCGGTGTGTCGGAACACTTTACGCCCCTCTTCGCTTGCAAAGGTTAACCCTTCTATGCGATCTTCCTCTGTAAGAGGTGTTGAAAGAGAGACAGTTCGGCCGTTTACCTTGGCCGCAAGTACATCTTTGGAGATCTTTCCAGCCGCTTTTAGAGCGTCATAGACGGTGGAGGAAGATTCCAGTTCACAACTTTCATTCTCGACAAAAACTTTCATTTCTTTCTTTGTATGATACAAGTACCGTATCATACCCTTTCTGAAGATTTATGCTCGCTTTGAAAAAAAGCACGGAAAAAGTCGAAGGAGCATAGCGACCAAGACTTCTTTCATGTGCGGCATATCCGCGCCGCCGGATGATCTGTATAACCTTGCCTATTGTTGTATAATCGGCACGGCTTTTTTTGCCTTCATGCCGGTTTCAGACGGCACGAAAGCGCGTTAGGTACGATGGGGTATACTTGGCAGCAGACGCCGCTGTCATACTCTATGGGGGTCATGCAAACAATGGCAGTTGTCTTTGACGAGCGGTGCAGCCGCACCTCGCGCAACTTTCGATACAGCCGTAACAACTCATACCCTCAGTTTCAAATGGCATACGGAAAAGATATACAAAACAATTTGTGCGGGCTTGGCGAACTGTAATTGAGTGAAACAGTTGAACGTCTGAGGATGACGGTGGGTTGTTTGGCCGTACAAGACCGAATATATTTCCTATCATGAGAAAACGTTCTATCCGTGTTACCTGCGACTTTCTGAGAACCGCAAAAGATAAAAACAAAAAACTCACCCCTAGGACTGTCGTCCTTTCGGGGTGAGGCACAAAACTGTTCCCGCACGGTTCCACCCGAGTTTTTTACTCATTTTGGTATTCAAATTTTCGTTCGGGTGGTACTGCTTTTTCATCATGCCGGGCGGCACTTTCACCTTGCTGCCGCTCTCTTTGCCGAGCCTGAAAAGAGATTGTTCCGAACGTTCCCACTATATAGAGACAATTTATGATACCACATTTTTTGCCTTTTGTCAATACTGATTTTTTTCCATAAATTGCATTATTTAACTTTCTCAATGATGTGTACTGAGGATTTATAAAAGAAAGAGTCTTTCAGAAAAGGTAAATACCCTGTAAAAAGAGAAATGTTGAGACGGAGCGCAGCGGAGGAATGATCAAGGCAAGTCCTCAGGATATATCTACAGAATTTTTTCTTCTTTTCGGTATCACATGATTGACAAATATACGCACCCGCATGTTTGTGCTGATGAAATATCTTGACAAAACGTATAACATGTGTTACCATACTACGGCAGGGGAAGAGTGCCTTGGTTTTGCACGATGGTTCGCTTGTGCGGTTGCGCGTGTGTCGCGTGTGTTCTGTATATTCGGCTGATCGATTCAGAGACACACGCTTTTTTAAATACGATTCAAACAACATGCTGTTTGGACAAGTTTTGCGGTTTATTTAACCATACTGTGCAAATACTCGTATTTTTGTTACAGTGCGCGATTCGTTTTCTTCGCGTAGTTTCATTCAATTCCTCCTTCCGCCTTCCCCTATTATAGGCCTTTTGGTAATCAAAAACCGCATAGAATCGACGATAAGTCGGAAAGGAACCGATAAAAAATGAATTTTAAAAAACTTGCCTTCAGTGCCGTATCAATTTTTCTTTCTTTTTTTGCGTGCGCCTGTTCCGGAAAATATTCAGTGAAGGTTGACAAGGACGGCGTCATGAATTTCGGAACACTGTATCTCGACGACGGTTCACTTCTTGGAGGAAAATTTGAAAGTTATGTAAGAAGCAATCCTCAAAAAGCGGACAATGTTCAGTGGGAGAGAAAGATAACGGTGGGAGAAAAAGAATATGGGTTAACATTGACCGATGTGGAGGAGGTTCTTTCTTCCGACGGAAAGATTCTCTCAAGAACGGACAAATACTATAAGGCGGCCGGTTCAGACGATTCTCCTAAAATTTTTGCCTCCTATGACCACACCTCAGGCCGTCTGTTGGAATTGACGGTCCACAGTTCCTCTTTTTTTGAATCTATAACGGGAGAGAAGCGAATAAAGGAGGTTTTGAACGGTTTCACCGCGGAATTCAAGGATATAAAACGGTTTGAAGAAGAGCGAATTTCTTCATATTCAAACGGAGAATGGCAGGACGGTTTTGTCTTAGGCGCGGAAATGTACAGCGTCACGCGCACGGGCAAAACAGGGGAAATACACACGGGGAACGTCATGATGGTGATTTCCGAAAGTATGTTCACTATGACTGTATCCATTCCGGATATCGAAAAGTACAGATCCTTCCTTGAAACCGTAACTGTTTGCGATCTTGAAAAATCTCTTCAAAAGACGGTGCAAAACCGCCTTGATAGCACGGCAATTTCCAATGCCGGGGCGGTTCAGACAATCTGTATTGACCGTGATACGCTGTATTTTGAATGTATGGGAGGAAAACCGTGTTTCTTTTTCAGTGCCTTTTATGAACTTGACGGGAAGGAGCGCATGTTTTCGGCAATTCTGTTTTTGAATTGATCACCCGATTCCAAAATTTTTACAATCTTGTCTCTATGAAAGAGTATATGATTATCACTCTCGGACGAGTATTCATCGACGGTGATTTTATCTTTTTGAAAGAGTACGTTTATCGGAATTTGTCAATATAAATTTTGGTTTATTGCCGCCACCTGCCATATATATCGGTGTCCGGCGTTATTCTTGCTTTGAATACAGAAGAAAAGGCGGCATATTTTAGCCGCCATTTTTGAAAATGGATCTTTTTGAGACGTTCGAATTTTCTATGAGAATTGCTAAAAAGAATTGTCGTTTGATTATGATAGGACTTTTAACCCTTACTTCATCAATTCATCTGAAAGCCGTATAATCTCCGGCGCGAGTTTCATTCTTTTATGCTTTACCATGTGAAGGTAAATCGGGTAAGCGGCAATCATGCCGATAATGCCGATAACACCGGCTGCGATGCCAGGAATGAAATACGCATCCCAATCGGGAAGCATTGTGCAGCACATCCCAACGCCGAACAGCAGGGCGCTGATGATTCCAATGATTAGGGAAACGGCAGTCGCTCCCTTTGTGGCGCTTTTGTCTAAGCGACGAAGCTGCTCCATCGAGGTTTCCTCTTTTGTCTGGGGCGTATATTTGCCTCGGATCTTCTTGATTTCTTCCTGTTCTTTTGCGGAATAGGTATAGGTGAAGGTTTCTTTCTTATCTTCCATGATCCATTACTCCTTTCAGGATTCTACGGATATTGTAACAAGGGGCTGTTTGTGAAACATTCAAGTTATGTTTGAGAATTGTTAATTTCAATTTTTTTCAGATTTTTATTTGCCCGCCAGATCATATAGATCGCCATACCGATTACAATGGTGCAGATGCCGCCTCCCGTTGCGCCGGTCATGACCTGACAAAACAGCGGATCGTCGTCCCCGCCGAACTGCGCCAGCCTGGCGGTTTCCAACGAGAGGACAGACACCATTGCCGTCACAAGGTTGATGGCTTTGGCTGCCGAAAGGATCGGACTTTTATGCCGCCGGGTCTTTACGATATTGATAATGGCAATTGTGACAGCATAAAAGGAATAAGTGGCCATCGCATAAATGAGCAACCCCGGATAGTCAAAGCCTCGGTTTTGCCGGACCATAAAGACAACGATTCCGGCAAGTGCCTGATTCATAAACAAAAGCATGATC
>CANQNM010000056.1 GCA_947625265.1 uncultured Clostridia bacterium | reverse complement strand
CGGAGATGAGGAGTGCATAGAAAGATTGGGGGTATATGACGTCACGACCGGTGAGGAGCGTCTGCTGCACAGTTTTACCAATGAAGGTGGCAGCGGCGTGATATATTCGGTGGAGTATTTGAATACTTACGGCAATCGGGCGTTATTCTCCGTATCAGAACAAAGACGGAATTCATCTGGATATGTTACAGTGCACAGGTACTATTGGTTGAATCTGGACACCATGGAGGAGGAACTGTTTTTTGAAGAAAAGGGCGTCAACAATCGTTTCTACACAGATCGTTGCGTTATGTACTGTGAAAACCGGGAAGCAAAAAGCGACCCGCTGATACTGCACGTGTATTTCCCGGTGGAGGATACCGAGGAAGTTTACAATCTGAGCGAAATTGTGGGAGAAGAACTGAGATTGGGAACGAAAATCTACAGACCCGAGAAGGGTGCGATGAAATTAACATATTTTGACAGTAAAGGAATGAACTTTACCTACGAAATCAATCTGGCCGCCAAAACGGCGCGATACATTGGGGAGGAGTCGGAAACATAACCTGAGGATGCAGACGTGTTCCGCCCTGCGGGCAAGCAATGCCGGATGGGACGGAGAAAACCGGGACAGACAGTCGGAGTCGGAACAGACATTCGGAGCCGGGACAGACAGTCGGAGCAGGGACAGACAGTCGGAGCCGGGATAGATGGTCGGAATCGGGATAGACGGTGAAAATCGGGAAGAAGCAATGAAGAGGGCGATGCAAAGCCTCTGCTGTCACCTGCGCGGGGCAACCGTCCATAAACGACATTGAAAAATCGAAAATTGTCACACGTGCTGTTTGAAAATTGAAAGGAGTGACTGTATGAAACTTTTCGGTTATGAATTTCGCAAACTGATAGGCATCCGATATTTTGTGATTCTGCTTGTGTTGCTCATGATTGCTTCGGGGATTCTCTGCTATTTTCGCGTGAAGGACGAGGGCGTGGGCAAGTTCGGCGCAAACGCTGCAGATGAAGTGAACGCTTTTCTGAAGGAATACGCCGACAAGCCGGAGGAACTGAAAGAACAGGTACAGTTTCTTTCGATGAAAGCCGGCGAAAAGGCCACGCTCCGTTACGAGGCCTACCGGAAGGAGATGTTGGACAAGGGAATGGACGAGGAAAGCATTCCCTGGTATTTTGACGCCCTGAAAAAACATCCTGACTGGGCGTATACATACAACTACAGTGAGACTGTGCCCGATACGGTTTTGGCGGAGATTGGGCCAAAAGTGTTGGAGAACAAGGAAAAGTACAATTCCGGAATGGCTTCCATTCTTCGGCAGGCCAAGAGCAATGCCCAGCGTTTGGAGGAGGACGAGGGCATGGATATGGGCGATTACCTCTACTACTATCAGGCGCAGGTGTATCTGAGGTACGCGAAGGTTTTGGAAAACGCTTCGGTGGGCGACCGCTATGTGTCGGGTTGGACGCAGTTTTTTGAGTACAGGTATGGGGATTTCTTTCTCTTCGGCGCGCTGATCCTTCTGTGCTGCATGGTGTTCGTTCCTGAAAAGCAGTGCGGCATGCTGCCGATTCTGCGCACTGCCCGAAAAGGAAGGATCCAGGTGGCGTGTGCGAAAGTTTCGCTGTTGCTGTTGAGCAGCGCCGTGCTTGCTCTTGTGTTTGCGGCAATCCACTTCTTTGTGATTTTCTGTGCCTGTGGGTACTCTTCGTTCTCTGATTCGGTACAGAATATCCCCTCTCTGCTTCTTTTCCCCAAGGCGTGGACGATGGGACAGTATCTTGCTTACAGCGTCCTCCTGAAAGTGCTCGCTGCGGTGGCCTTCTCGGCGGCGGCAGGGTTCCTTTCTGCGCTGACATACAGCCCCGTTTTGTCGTACCTCGGCGGGGCGGCGATCTTCGGCGGTTCCTTTGGGATGAGTTTCATGGATGTCGGACAGCATCCGTTCTATCACTGTCTGAACTTCTACTCCATGGAGAATGTTGCCCCGATTGCCGAAAGGTTGCATATGGTGCAAATTTTCAACAGCGGTATGGAGTATATACTTTTCGCACCCCTGCTTTGTCTGGGCTGCACGGTGCTTTTCGCGCTGCCCACGGTCGCGCTGGTGAGCGGCGTGAGGATGAGCGGTCGGACAAAGGCGGCAGAGAGGCAATCGGTTTTCAAGCGGCTCAAAAAATCCCTTTTGACGTTTGAAAATTCCCTGCGCACAAAAATGGCAAAAAAATCAAAGGAAAAACGAAAAATTTACCGTGTGGGGCTGGTGCGCTGGGAGAACAGAAAACAGTTCCTCTGGAATGTGCCGGTGCTCCTGCTTACGGCAATTCTGTTTGGCGTGCAGATCTTTGTAAGTTTTCGTGCGGCGGACAACGGAACGCCGTCGTTGGAATACAGGGTGTATACCCACTTCCTTCTGAGCGAGGCAAGGGGGCCGTACAGCCAACAGGCGGAGAAATATGACAATCTGATAAATATCTACACGAAAGGAGATGAGGGAAGACAAATATTGAGTGAGGACTACCGGGACGGTCGCATTGACAGGGAAACATATGAAAGATATACGGAGTATCTGCGCACCATTCGCAACAATCTTGGGACTTATGATTTCAGGACGGCAAGGGAGCACTACGACCTGCTGAAGTCCATGAACGAGAGTGGACTGGACCCCTGGTTCATCGACTATCTGAGTTGGTCGAGATTGCTGACAGGAAAAATTTCCTATCCGCTTTTTGCGTGCATCCTTGTTGTGGCGATTCTGACATTCACGGTGGAGTACACGGGAAAAAGCAAGGCAGAAAACTTTGCGAACATTCTGCGCTGTACCAAGTTGGGTAGAAAAAAGACATTCTTGGCAAAATGTCTTTCGATTCTCTGTATCTGTTTCGTACTGGCGCTGCTGTTCTGGGGTGTGGAGTACATCTTCATGCTGCGATCGGGGAATTTCCCGGATATAGATGCGCCGCTTTGCTCGCTGCCCGTCTTTTCACAGGCCTCGGGCGGCATCACTATCAGACAGTATCTGATATTCTCCCTTGCGGCAAGGGTACTTTCGGCGATGCTTACCGGGCTGTTTGTCACGGCTGTTTCGGCGCTTACCCGCAACATTTTCTCCGGACTTACCGTGTCTGTCGCTGTGACCATGATCCCGACGCTTCTCTACATGGCGGGGATGAACGGCGCTGGCTACATTTCTTTCGGTTCGTGGTTCGGTGTGAATGAAATGATACAATTCTCCATGAAAAACGATCTTTTTGGATGGGATTTTGGGGTTTATGCCCTTTATACCGGCATCTTTGCGGCCGTTACCGTTCTTCTTCTTGCGGCGGCAAGAAAAAAATTCATAAAATAATGTAAAAATAATAGGATGTAATATAATATAATTGTAATATAAAAGGAGGAATTTCCATGACGCTCGTATTTGATGAGGTCTCAAAATCTTATGGCAAAACCAAGGCGCTCACTGGCTTCAGTGCTGCGTTGGATCCCGGAATTTACGCGCTTCTAGGTCCCAACGGTTCGGGCAAATCAACGCTGATGAACATCTTGACCGACAACCTCAAGGCGGACTCGGGACACATCCTCTACGACGGCGAGGATGTGTTGAAGATGGGCGTGCGCTTTCGGGAAAAACTGGGCTTCATGCCCCAATATCCCGGAATGTACGGAAATTTCTCGGCGGAGAAGTTCCTTTGGTATATGGCGACACTCAAAGGGATGAAAAAAGAGGAGGCGCAAAAGCAAATCCCTGAGATCCTGAACGCTGTGGAACTGAGCGACGTGGCGTCGCACCGCATTTCCAGTTTCTCCGGAGGAATGAAACAACGGTTGGCACTGGCACAGGCGGTATTGGGCGATCCCAAAGTTCTCATTTTAGACGAACCGACCGCTGGTCTGGATCCGAAACAGCGCATTGCCATTCGCAACTACATCTCCCGTATTGCCTTTGATAAGATCGTCCTCATCGCCACACACGTGGTTTCGGACGTGGAATACATCGCAAAGGAAGTCATCATGCTGAAGAAAGGCGTGATTGTCGATCGTGCGCCCACGCCTCAGCTGCTGTGCAAAATTGAGGGGCAGGTGTGGAGTTTGCCCGCCAAGGAAGAGGAAGTGGCGGAATACCAGAGAACCTTCGCTGTGACCAACATTCTCAAGGGAGAAAACGGCATATCGCTGCGGATTCTTTCAGAGAAAAAACCCGCGGAAAACGCGACGCTTGCCGCGCCGACGCTTGAAGACTACTATCTCCATGTCTTCGGCGAGCAAACTGGAGTGTGAACCTGACACGGTGGATAGGAACCGATCGAACCGTTGGTTCGCTCCAAACCCAATTCCGTGCGAATGCAAAAGGTCTTTGGGAACTTTGCGAAAACTTTTCAGGGAGTGTTTGGGGTTCGGGGACGGTAAAATCGGAAAAAAGTTCTTGAAAAATTTGAGGGAAAACTTTTTTGAGAGGGCGCTTTGTCAAGAAACTTCAAAGAGCGTTTTTCAAGAACTTTCCTAAGGAAGGGAGAGGACGTTATGGCGGTGTATCTTGAACAGTTCAGGTTGGCGAGCGACGTGGAGGAGGATTGGTATTTGGCTCTGCCCAACAAGTTGGATTTCGGTTGCTACCCCAAGAGCAGTTATCCTTTCAATTTTTTTCCGAAGAAAGAATTGGAGACGCTGAATTTTTCACCGATCACCCTTTTGTACGGAAGCAATGGGTCGGGAAAATCCACGCTTCTGAACATCGTTGCCGAAAAGTTGAAACTCTCTCGGGGGGCGCCTTTCAATCATACCCCTTTTTACGAGGATTATCTGTCTTATTGCCGCTACACGCTGAATGAACGAAACGGGCTGCCCAAAGGCAGCAGAATCATCACCAGCGACGACGTTTTTGAGTACCTGCTGGATGTGCGGGCGCTCAACGAGGGCGTGGATGCCGCAAGAGATACGCTGTTTTCCGAGTATCGCAGGCTGCGGGAAAATAAAGAAGATTTTTCCTTTCACTCTTTTGCGGATTATGGGGAACTGAAGGAACGTGCCGACGCTGCAAGAAGCACCAGGGGGGCATTCACCGCGCGCAGACTGCCGCAGAATCTTCGCACCCGCTCCAATGGCGAAAGCGCCTACTCCTTTTTTGTTGAGGCGATCACTGAAAACGCGCTGTATCTGCTTGACGAGCCGGAAAACAGTCTGTCACCCGGATTGCAGATCGAACTTTCGCGTTTTATTGAGGATTCGGCGCGTTTCTACAGATGTCAGTTCATCATTTCCACCCATTCCCCCTTTTTGCTTTCCATGAAGGAGGCGCAAATCTATGATATGGACAGCCTGCCGGTGACAAAAAAACGGTGGACCGAACTGGAGAATGTTCTGGTTTACAAGAAGTTTTTTGACGAACATCAAAGTGAATTCAGTTGAGATCCGCGGCGGTTTTGAAAGTTGTTTCCAAAATTTTTACACCGGGTTTTGAGGTTGTTCTCATTGCTCAGACGTTTTGAATGAGAAAAGAAAAAGGGAAGCGAAGATTCGCTTCCCTTAAAAATTTTTGTCTTCAGGAGTTTTTATTGCCACCGAAAAGGGAAGAGAAAAACCCTTTCTTTTCCTTTGTATCCTCGGGGGCGTCTTCCTTTTTTGGTTGTTCTGTATGAGGATGCTCTTCTTTTGCCTGTTCGGCGTTGACGTTTTTGTGCGCGGGGGTGCGTTCGACGGATTCGGGCTTTTCGCGTCTGTCGTTTTCAACCTGTCCTTCTTCGGGTTTTCCGCCCTCGCGTCTGCCTCCCTCGCGTTTGCCGCTTTCGCGTTTGCCGCCCTCGTGTCTTCCGCCTTCGCGGCTTCCGCCCTCGCGTCTGCCGCCTTCGCGTCTTCCACCCTCGCGTCTGCCGCCCTTGTGGTCGGCATTCTGGTCATAGTCGGGGAGAGTTTCCTTACGGGACAGGTTCATTCTTCCTTTATCGTCGATGCCCAGGAACTTGACGGTGATGATATCGCCGACCTTGACGACATCCTCAACTTCGGCAACGTAGCCGGTATCCAGATCTTTAATATGGCACATACCTTCTTTGCCCGGGGCAAATTCCACAAAACATCCGATAGGAATGATCCGGGTAACTTTTCCGGTGTAAACGGTTCCCACTTCCGGCTCGAAGCAGATGCCTTCTACCACTTTTTGAGCGTTTAATGCGCCGTCCCGATTGGGAGAGGCGATATACACCGTACCGTCCTCTTCGATGTCAATCTTCACGCCGTAGTCCGCCTGGATCTTCTGAATGACTTCTCCACCCTTGCCAATGACTTCGCGGATCTTCTCGGTTTTGATATGCATGGTGATCATCTTGGGGGCGGTTTCGCTGACTTCGGATCTGGGCGCAGGGATGGCTTTGAGCAGCACCTCGTCGATAATATAGTCCCTGCCCTGATGTGTGAGATCCAGTGCAGAACGGATGATTTCCGGAGTAAGGCCGTCCACCTTCAGATCCATCTGAATAGAGGTGATGCCTTTGTGGGTTCCGGCAACTTTGAAGTCCATGTCACCGTAGAAATCTTCCAATCCCTGAATGTCGATCATGGTGTCCCAGGAGCCGTCTTCCGCAGTGATCAGGCCGCAGGAGATGCCTGCCACAGGGGCGGTAATCGGCACGCCTGCCGCCATGAGCGCCAGAGTGGAACCGCAAACCGAGGCCTGTGAGGTTGAGCCGTTGGAGGAAATGACCTCTGAAACCACACGGATGGCATAGGGGAATTCTTCAACCGTAGGAAGAACCGGCAGCAGCGAACGTTCCGCCAATGCTCCGTGCCCGATCTCGCGGCGTCCGGGGGAGCGGAGGGCTTTCGCTTCACCTACCGAGAATCCCGGCATGTTGTAGTGGTGCATGTATCTCTTTTCTTTTTCTTCTTCGATGGTATCCAGTTCCTGCGCGTCGCCCAGGGTTCCCAGCGTTGCCACCGAGAGCACCTGCGTCTGTCCTCTCGTGAACATGCCCGATCCGTGCACCCTGGGGAGTACATCCACCTGTGCCGCAAGGGGTCTGATTTCGTCCATTCGTCTGCCGTCTACCCGTTTCTTGTCCACCAGAAGCCAACGTCTTACAATTTTTTTCTGGATTTTATAGATAAGTTCAGGCAGAAGAACCGGAAGATCGGGGTATTTCTCGGTGAATTTCTCTCCTATATCGTCGATAATGGGCTGCATTTTTGCATCCCTTACATTTTTATCGTCGGTATCCAGAGCTTCCATCACCGCTTTTTCACAATATGTGAAAATTTCATCAAACATGTCATGATCCAGTTCGCAGGACGGATAGTCAAATTTGGGCTTTCCGATTTCCGCGACGATGGTATCAATGAAGGAGCAGATTTTTTTGATTTCCTCATGCGCCAGCATGATGCCGTTAAACATGGTATCATCGTCTACCTGGTTGGCGCCCGCTTCAATCATGACCACTTTCTTGGAGGATCCGGCCACAGTCAACTGAAGGTCGCTGACTTTTCTCTGCGCAGAGGTTGGGTTGACAATCAGTTCGCCGTCCACAAGACCCATCTGAACGCCGGCGATGGGGCCGTTCCAGGGAATATCCGAAATGGAGAGCGCAATGGAGGCGCCGATCATGCCCACGATCTCCGGCGCGCAGTCGTAGTCTACGCTCAGCACAGTAAGCGTGAGCGCCACATCGTTGCGCAGATCTTTAGGGAAGAGCGGGCGGATGGGACGGTCGATCACTCTGGACGTGAGGATGGATTTCTCCGAAGGTTTACCTTCGCGGCGCAGATAACCGCCGGGAATACGCCCTACGGCGTAAAGTTTTTCGTCAAAGTCCACCGACAGAGGAAGAAAATCAATGCCGTCCCGGGGTTTGGCGGAGGCGGTGGCAGTGGCAAGAATAACGGTTTCACCGTAACTGATGAGACAGGAACCGTTGGCAAGACCGGCCATTTTTCCGGTTTCAACCTTGAGAACTCTGCCGGCGACGGTGGTTTCATAGGTTTTGCAGCCCGTGAATTCAAGTTTTTTGGATGTGACCATTTTGTATCCTTTCTTTTTGTACCCCGGCGGTTTTAGCACTTAAAGAGAAATTCTTCCCAGAAGGAAAAACGTCTTTTTAACTGCTAAAGCGTCCGGGGAATTTTATCAAAATTTTATCGGGCGCTGTTTCCGGCGCTCTGTACAGTGCTGTGGGGATGCGACAAATCAACGATCTGCGGCATCCCCAAGGGCGCTTTTTTCATTTTCTGATGTTCAGTTTTGCAATGATTGCACGGTATCTTTCAATATCTTTCTTTTGCAGGTAGCCCAAAAGATTTCTTCTGTGACCGACCATCTTCAGCATACCACGACGGCTGTGGTGATCCTTTTGGTTCACTTTCAGGTGCTCGGTAAGTTGATTGATTCTGGCGGTCAGAATGGCGATCTGAACCTCAGGCGAACCGGTATCGCCCTCGTGGATGGCATAGGTCTCGATCAGAGCCTTTTTTTCGTCTTTTGCGATCATGATTTTTCACCTCATATAAATTTTTCTTTTTTCGGTACACATAGCCTGCGGTGGGTGAAGACAACCCCTTGGAATTTCCGGAAAGTCTGTTTTCCCGATTTTCGGGGTCCTGTATCCGCGGACATTGCGGCCGAATACAAGCCGTCCTTGCGGCAAGCAAAAATAGTTTACCACATTTTCCTTTGAAAGTAAACACCTTTTTTGAAGTTTACATTTTTTTTACAAACGACGCGATTGTTGTGTACGCCGCGCCTGTTACACCGGCGCGGCAACCGTCGCCGTGATGATTCCGGCTTGCGGGTCTTGCCTATTTTGTAAGCCGGAAATCGGTTCCTTCACGCGTATCGATGAGTTCTACTCCTTTTTCCTTGAGTTCGTCCCGAATTTTGTCGGCCAGAGCGAAATTCCGCTCTTTTTTTGCCTGTGCGCGTCGATCAATTGCCGAAAGTATTTCTACGCGCAGTTCCTCCGGAATGTCATTCTGCTTCTGCTCCCCGTACTTTTTGGCGGCGGCGTCCAGCAGTCCCAGCATGAGCACTCTGTCAAAATCCTTTACCGCTGCCAGTTTGGTCGCCGCGGTGGCGTCAGATTTGAGGGCGTCATAAAGTGCGGTGATCGCAAGGGAGGAATTGAGGTCGTTGTCCAGCGCCTCTTTGAATGTGTCTTTCATTTTTTCCAGTTTTTCTTCCTCCACCGTCCCCTGTTGTTCCCCCATCAGGGAGCAGATTTTTGAAACCAGTTTTTCATATGCGGCCGCGGCGTTGTCAAGATTCTCATAGGAGAACATCAGACTTTTTCTATAGTGGGAATTGAGGCAGAAAAACCGGTATACCAGCGGATTGTATCCCTTGCTCTCCAAAAGCGACACAGTCAGAAACTCTCCCGAACTTTTGCTCATTTTTCCGGAATTGGTATTGAGGTGGTGCACGTGCATCCAGTGTCCGCACCATTTGTGGCCCAGATACGCCTCGCTCTGTGCAATCTCGTTGGTATGATGGGGGAAGGCGTTATCGATGCCGCCGCAGTGTATATCCAGATATTCGCCCAGATGTTTCATGGAGATGCAGGAACATTCAATGTGCCAACCTGGGTAGCCCACCCCCCAGGGGGAGTTCCATTTCAGTTCCTGATCCTCGAATTTGCTTTTTGTGAACCAGAGCACAAAGTCTGTTTTGTTTCTTTTGTTGCTGTCTTCTTCCACGCCCTCGCGTACCCCTACCGCCAGATCTTCCTCGTTGTAGTCGTTGAAAATATAGTATTTTTCGGGCTTTGAGGTGTCAAAATAGATATTTCCGCCCGCTTGGTAGGCGTATCCCAGTTCCAGCAGTTTCTTGATGACCTTGATGAACTCCCCTATACAGTGGGTTGCCGGTTCCACAACGTCCGGACGGCGAATATTCAGTTTCCGGCAATCCTCAAAAAAGGCGTCGGTGTAGAACCGGGCGATTTCCATCACGGTTTTGTGTTCCCTTTTTGCTCCCTTGAGCATTTTGTCCTCGCCTGTGTCTGCGTCAGAGGACAGATGTCCCACGTCGGTAATGTTCATCACGCGTTTCAAAGGATATCCCAGATAGCGCAGATAGCGGTCGAGAAGGTCTTCCATGATGTAACTGCGCAGATTTCCGATGTGCGCATAGTGGTATACTGTTGGTCCGCAGGTGTACATAGTGACCATTTTGGGATCGTGCGGAATGAAATCCTCCCGCTCTCTTGTGGCGGAATTGTAGAGTTTCAGCATTGTTATGTTCCTTTCCGATTTTATGCGTTCCGTATTTGCGTGTTCCGTGTCTCTGCCGCCGCAGACAGGATGTCGGAACTTCTGCCTGCCGCAAATTCCGGTCGCGGCGAGGCGTTCTCGCGTTGGGGATGGCGGCAGGGAATTTTGAAAAGAGACTGAAGAAGGCTTGGAACCCCGTACCTAGAAGCAGGAAACGGGAACGTTTTGGGGATTTTTGATTCTCCTCCATATCCGATCCATCCGATCCTCCCGATTTCTTTGGCCTTTTCAGCGTCAGAAACTGTCTCTGATTTCACCGTTTTTGTTTTTACGGCGCCTGTATTTTTCGTTTTTCTTTACCTTTCCGTGTTTTCGCGGTTATCGGCAGTTTCAGACGGTTTTTCGGGAGAACTTTCAGGGGAATGTTCTGTCGCGAGCGCACGTTTCAGTTCTTCCAGTTCCTCATGAATTTTTTTGAACTCCCGCTCCACGGGGTCGGGAATGTGAATCTGATCCAAATCCACGCCGGGAGACACCCGTACATTGTCTTTTTTGACGATTCGCGCAGGAATTCCCACCGCGGTACAGTTGTCGGGAATGTCTGTGAGCACCACTGCGCCCGCGGCGATTTTGCTATTGTTGCCGATATTCACCGGACCCAATACCTTTGCGCCGGCACCCACCATTACATTGTTTCCCAGCGTCGGATGCCGCTTGCCGCTTTCCTTTCCCGTTCCCCCCAGAGTCACCCCCTGGTAAATGGTGCAGTCGTCGCCGATGATTGTCGTTTCTCCGATGACCACGCCGCTGCCATGGTCGATAAACAGGCCTTTGCCGATGGTCGCGGCGGGGTGAATTTCAATGCCGGTGATCATTTTTGTGAACTGGCTCACGAAACGCGCGGAATATTCGTGCCCGTTTTTGTCCAGTGTGTGCGCGATCCGATATGCCAATATCGCGTGTACGCCCGAATACAGGGTGAGCACCTCGGCATCGGTTTTGGCTGCCGGATCCCGGCTGCGCACCGCCTGAACCTCGGCATTCAACCGTTCGCGGCCCCGATGCAGCGCTTCTTCGCCTTTGCGTAGTTTTTCACTGCCCTTTTTTACGGCGTTGGTTAAATTTTCCGGGAAACACAGTGTGAATGAAAAGATTTTCTCCTTTTGTTCACCCTTCACTCTGATTTTTATTTTCAAAATATACCGCCTTTCTGAATGCGCGTCGAAATGCGCCGACGCGCACCGACACGGAAGGTGAGGAACGGCGTCTCATACTTCGCGCAGCGCGTAAATATGGACGCGGATAAATATATGAAGATGAATGTGAATGCGGATAAACGCAAAAACGCCTTTGATCGCCTTTCGGCGTCAAAGGCGGAGGACCGCGGTTCCACTTTGATTTGTTCTCTTTTCCTTAACGCGGAAAACGGGGGAATCTGCCCATCCGTGCCCGTCTCCTCCCTGAGGTTCCGGGCCAAAACCGGTGTTCGACTCGCCGACTCACGGGCGCACAGCCCGCTGCTTCTCTGTTCCGCATCCCCTTTCAGCTTTCAAAGGATGCTCTCTTTTGAACAAACCGCGGGTTTTTCCCGATCTCTGTCTTTTACATATGCCACACTTATATCTATTCATCGTACAGCGATATTATACACGCCTTTTTTTGTTTTGTAAAGACTTTTCCCGAAATTTTTGGACGTTTTCTCTGATTTTCGAACAGATGTCAATCTGCCAGACGGGAGGACTTTTGAATTTCAGTTTGTGGACTGAAACTTCAAGAAACACCGCTCAGAGTGGGGATCCGCTCCGACTTCATACACCCCCCTCTTTTCCGAGGCGGAGAGAAAGTATCAACCTTTTTTCAAAAGTTTTTGAAGGTTTTCAGGGGACCTTTCAGGAAAAGTCCCCTGAATAGGGCGCGGGCAAAGCCCCGCAAGAATTTTGTCTTCATTCTTCAGCGCCGCGTTCTCAGAGCGGCGCTGAAGACGGTGGACGCCCCCTTTTTCCGAAGCGGAGAGAAAGTATCAACCTTTTTTCAAAAGTTTTTGAAGGTTTTCAGGGAACTTTTCAGGAAAAGTCCCCTGAATAGGGTGCGGGGCAAAGCCCCGCAAGGATTTTGTTTGCACTTTGGGGCGCCGCGTTGAAAACGCGGCGCGCCTCCTTCGTTTAAAACCGTTCAGACAAGTATCACGGATCAAAAGTCTCGGGGATCAGTCGATTTCCCTGACTTCCTCCAACTTGGTCAGCAGCCCGGTTCCGGCCTTGTTGACCAATTTATTGGAAACCCTTTCGGTCAACTGCATGTAGTTTCTGGCGATTTTGCTGCCCTCGGTGAAGTGATTTCTGTTCCAGTGCGTGGGATTATCCAGTTCGTTGGACCACATTTGGACAAAGTCGCCGTACACGCCCGCCCTTGTCAGGTCGATCATTTCCTTGTCCTCCTCATGGCGGGTGTAGCGATCTTTGAGCGCGGTATCGAAGTATACGGGCGTGACCAATTCCATGGAGTAGTAACCCATCAGTTCAAGCGTCGCTGTTACCGCCGCCACCTTGTCGTCGGGAATCCAGCGGCAGATGGCGAACTGGGAAACCGAGTCGGCAAGTTGAGTGGCGTAGCCGAGGGAGGGAGAATTGGGATCAAACTGATTGTGATCGAGCATGGGAGGAGGAACCACATAAAACTCATCCGTCATGTTGGCGAGTTCCTCATATTCCGCGTATCTCAACTCATGGGGATACATGAGAATCTGTCCTTCGGAGAATATTTCGGGCGCGTAATGCTTGTCAGCGTCCGCTATATCACCGACAGGGTAGGGATGCATAAGCGCCTTGGATTCGGTGAGCAGCTGCGCGAGTTTGATGCCAAAGGCGATGTTGTTGTCGGAATTTACATTGGCAACGGGTTTGCCTTCGGAATCATACGTGCAGTAAGTGAATCTGGAGCCAACCGAAATGGCGTCGATAAGTACATTGTTGATCTGCTGATTGTAAGAGAGAAGCCCGGCTCTGTCGCCGTAGTCGATACGGTCGTTGTGGTTGGAGTCTTCATAGCACAGATTGCAGAGATCCATCCAGAGATCCAGCGTCCAGTAGCCGTTTTTGACGATGTCGT
>CANQNM010000055.1 GCA_947625265.1 uncultured Clostridia bacterium | reverse complement strand
CAAGGCTGTAAAGGAAACATTCTGCACCTTATATGAAAAGGGGCTCATATACAGGGGCCACCGAATCATCAACTGGTGCCCTCACTGTCTGACTGCTCTTTCTGATGCGGAAGTGTCGTATGAGGAACAAAAGGGAGCGTTCTGGCACATTGTCTACCCTGTCAAGGACAGCGAAGAAAAGGTGGAAATTGCGACGACGCGTCCTGAGACGCTTTTGGGAGATACGGCCGTGGCCGTGCATCCGGAAGATGAGCGGTACACGCATCTGGTGGGCAAAAAGTTGATTCTGCCTTTGGTAGGCAGAGAAATTCCTGTGATTGCTGACGAATACGTTGAAAGGGATTTCGGAACCGGCTGCGTGAAAATCACGCCTGCACATGATCCCAACGACTTTTTGGTGGGAGAACGTCACGGTCTGGAACAGATCAAAATTTTAAATGATGACGCCACGATTGTCGCCGGGTACGGCAGATATTCTGGAATGGACAGATATGAGGCGAGAAAGGCCATGGAGGAGGATCTTGCGGCGCAGGGATACCTTGTGAAGGTAGAACCGTACGCACACAACGTGGGCGTTTGCTACCGCTGCGGAACCACCGTTGAACCCATGACTTCCGATCAGTGGTTTGTAAAAATGGAGCCGCTCGCAAAAAAGGCCATTGAGGTAGTTGAATCGGGAAAAATTAAGTTTGAGCCTGATCGCTTTTCAAAAATTTATCTGCACTGGATGAACAACATCCGCGATTGGTGTATCTCCAGACAACTTTGGTGGGGACATCGAATTCCGGCATTCTATTGCGATCAGTGCGGAAAAATGGTAGTATCAAGGGAGAATTCTGTGAACTGTCCAAACTGTGGAAAAGAGATGCGTCAGGAATCAGATGTGTTGGATACGTGGTTTTCTTCGGCGTTGTGGCCTTTTTCCACCCTCGGTTGGCCGCAAGAAACTGAGGAACTGTCCTTTTACTACCCAACCTCTACGCTGGTTACCGGATATGACATCATTCCTTTCTGGGTTTCGCGCATGATCGTCATGGGTATGGAAATGAAGGATGAGAGGCCGTTTGACAAAGTGTTTATTCACGGACTTGTCCGCGACGCTCAGGGCAGGAAGATGTCAAAATCTCTGGGCAATGGCATTGATCCCTTGGAGATCATTGGGAAATATGGCGCAGACGCGCTGCGTTTTGCTCTTGCCACAGGGAACAGTCCGGGAAATGACATGCGCTTTTCCGATGAAAAAATCGAGGCGGCAAGAAATTTCAACAACAAGATCTGGAACGCCGCGCGTTTTGTGATGATGAATTTGGACATTGAGAAAGTGCAGCTTCCCGATGTTTCAAAGTTGGAAGCGGAGGACAAATGGATTCTGTCTCGCCTGAACACCGTCACGAAGGAGGTGTGCGACAACCTTGACCGATATGAATTGGGCATCGCTCTTTCAAAACTCTATGATTTTGTTTGGAGCGAGTTCTGCGACTGGTATATTGAACTTTTGAAACTTCGTTTTGCTGAAAAGGGAACCGAAAGCAATCGAACGGCTCAAAATGTGATTGCTTATACCTTGCGGCAGATTTTGAAACTGCTTCATCCCTATATGCCATTTATCACTGAGGAAATCTACCTGTCGCTTCCCGAAATGGATGACGACTGCAACGACAGCATTATGATCTCCGCATATCCTGCCTATAGCGAGGCGCTCTGCTTTAAGGAAGACGAGGAAAAAATGGAGAAACTCATCGACCTTATAAAAGCTATCAGAAATCGCAGAGCGGAGATGAACGTTCCGCCGTCGAAAAAGGCAAAGATTTTTATTGTGTCACAGCGTAAAGATCTTTATGGAGAAAAAACCACCAAATTTCTTTTACGCCTTGCCTGCGCGTCGGATGTGGAATATCCTGCATCTCACAGCAGCGAAGGTTCGGTGCAGGTGGTTGCGGGCGATGCTACAGCGTATATTCCCATGGGAGAATTGGTGGATACAGTTAAGGAACTTGAGAGGCTGCAAGGCGAAAAAGAGCGTGTGACGGGGGAGATTCGGAGATTGGAGAATAAACTTTCAAATGAGGGTTTTGTCTTAAAAGCGCCTGCGGCGATCGTGGAGGGAGAGCGTTCAAAACTTGAAAAATACAGGTTGACACTGCGTCAACTCACTGCCGCGATTGAGAACCTGCAAACTTGAAAAATTTGCGAAGGCAGCTAAAAGATTTAAAAAACATGTAAAAAACGCAATAAAACCAAGGCGGCCGCCGTTATTTGACATATTTTTTGTAAAACAAGCGTTATCATCAGTTTGATGATAACGCTTGTTTTTATATTTCAGAAAGGGGGATATAAATCGTGGAAAATGCAAAGGTGCAAAGCGAATACTGCAACAATATTCTCTGCTTCCGGCTTTCCGGAGAAATCGACCATCACTCCGCTCCGGTAGTAAGAGAACAAATGGACAGGGATATCTATTTTTTCAGGCCCAAAAATGTAATTATGGTTCTGGATGGTGTGGGGTTCATGGACAGTTCCGGACTGGGATTGATTTTGGGGAGGTATACAAAAATCAGAGATTTACAGGGAACGCTGAAAATCGAGGATCCTACGCCTGAAATAGAAAAAATACTGAAATTAGCCGGAGTGGATAAACTGATTCCGGTAGTGAAAACCGGCAAAGCGGTCAAATAAGAAAAGGAGTGAAAAAAATGATCAAGGCCGAGAATGAATTCGAAATGGTGATTCCGGCGCTTTCTGAAAATGAAAGTTTTGCCCGTCAATGTGTTTCCGCGTTTCTTGCAGGTCTGGATCCGACTGTGGGAGAACTGGCGGATTTGCGAACGGCTGTTTCGGAGGCGGTAACCAATTGTGTTGTGCATGCTTACAGAGGCAGAAAAGACGGAAAGATTTACATAGGAGTTCGGTGCTATGAAGGAAGAAAGGTGGTTATTCGTATCAAGGATCAGGGATGCGGAATGTCTGATCCTGAAAAATGCAGGATGCCTCTTTATACCACCGATACTTCCGGAGAACGGGGCGGTATGGGATTTGCAATCATGGAAAGTTTCACCGACAGAATGAAGGTGAAAACAGAAGTCGGAAAGGGTACCACAGTCACGTTGATTAAAAGACTTTCTTAGAGGATAAAATCGGCGTAAACAGGATCTGCGCGTTTTGTGAAATATGAAGTTTTTTAATCGTTTAATCCAGAGCAGCAAAAAGTATGTGCATACTCCGGAAGAAAGGAAGAAACTTTTGCACAAAAAGCGGCAAAAGTACAGTGAAAAACATGTCGGACAGTGAAAGAAACATGCTTCTGTTGGAGAGGGTAAAAAACGGCGAACAGGATGCGTTGGATGCACTGATGTGTGAGAATATGGGTTTGATCAGGAGCATTGCCCTGCGCTATCGAGGAAGAGGAACGGAATATGAGGATTTGGTTCAAATCGGAGCCATCGGAATGATCAAAGCGGCCAAAAGTTTTGACTTTTCCTTTAAAACGGCATTTTCCACGTACGCTGTTCCTCTAATTGCCGGGGAGATTCGCAGACACCTGCGCGACGACGGTCCCATCAAAGTTTCAAGAACTTTGCGCAAACTGGGTGCGGACGCTATGAGGGCAAGGGAGTTGTTTCAAAGGGAAAACGGTAGAGATCCGCGCGTTTCGGAACTTGCAAAGAGTCTTGAGTGCTGCGAAGAGGAGTTGGTACAGGCACTGGAGGCGGTGTGTCCGGTACATTCTCTGTATGAGAGCGCCGGAAAGGAGGAAGAAGGGCAGTTACTGGATCTTTTGCCGGACACCGATGAGGAACTTGAAAGTATCACCGACCGTCTTGCCTTGCGTCAGGCGGTGAGCAATCTGGATGAATTTCAGCAAAGAATTGTGATTCTGCGCTATTATAAGGAACTTTCTCAAGAACAAACAGGAAAAATTCTCGGAATTTCGCAGGTGAAAGTATCAAGGGAAGAGAAAAAGATTATGGAACAGTTGCGTAAAGTGCTATAGTGTTTTCCGATGCTATACTTTCTTCTTATTTTTGTGTTTGATATTGTAATTTAGAAAAATATAAAAAAACACTTGCATCCAGGGAAAAAATATAGTATAATAAATCTGTCTTGAGAAGATCCGAAGGGAGGAGGAGGACAGTGGAAAGTACCGTGAAGGGAAAGTATCTGATGTACAAAGGAAGGCCTTTGGTTCGTGAAGGCAATCAGATTTGTTACGGCGATATGCAGGAAGATTACATCATGTATATGATGATCATTTCGAATAAGAAGATTAAAGTCGGAGAGAGGGAACTTGAAGTTCCAGATAGGGTGATTGTACAAATTCTGAAGAGCGATCCCAAATGCCCACCTATTGAGCGGATGGTAAAACAGTTTGACAAAAAGGGTCTTTATGAGGCATTCAATGACGGAATGATTTATCTTGAACGCCTCCTTTCGAAACAGTAAGACAATAAAAGATGAATAATATTTTTACGTGAAAGCGAACCCTTCAGGTATGGAGGGTTCGCTTTTGCGATGCTATTACGTGAATTGCTTTGGAGAACAAATGACGTTTTCAGAAGAAAATAGGAAGAAGAGTTCATGCACGGGGGTTTTGTTCGTTTTTCGATTTTTCTGCGTCTGCTCTTTCGGTTTGTCGGCTCCTCAGGACAAAGGACAGTATTTCGCTGTGAATAAATAGAATTCCGGCAATGAGTACCGTTGCGCTGAATATGGATATTGACATGTAATCGTCTCGCTTTCCAAATATTTAAAAACAAAGGAAGTTATTTCCTGCAAATACGAGTGTAGACAACTTATCGCGGAATTATACCGTTCCTTCAGATTTTTATGCGTCTATGCGAGAAAAAATACATGTTATGTGCGCTTGTTTTTAAAATAGTGCCGTTGGATTTTAAAAAACATGACGAGCGGTGAAAACGCTTACAGATGCAATTCAAAAAAACGTCGGCAGATTCCCACAAAACTATACAAACTGCGGTCACCATCGACAGGAGTCGCGCGCAATACGGATGAAAAAACGACCAGCGGCCTATGCCGTCAGGGAATCAGCCGCGAATCCGGCGGTACTTTAAAAAATTTTCTGTGCTTTATTGGCATTCAAGTGTGATCATCCCTAGATACCGTCTGATTCCTGCACGAACTCCACGAACTGGTTTACATTTTGCATAATGTTTTTGTACTCCCTGCGCAGTACCGGGCGTTCCAATAAGTACGCATCTGCGGCCTCCCATAGTGAAAAAGAGCCGATAATTGAAAGAATTTCGGTTGCAAACGCCCGATCGGTAGCGAAGGATACATAGAAGTAGGCGGCAAGAACGCCGATTCCGAATACGGTAAAACCGATCATTTTTCTCAAATTTAACGCCATATCCCAGACGACGTCGTATGTCTTCATTGTATAGTGGCGGCGCATGGTTTGACGGATCAGTTCCTGCTCCTCCGGCGAAAGATTCGTGCCGATAAATCGGATACGCAGGGGCACGCGCGCTGGAATGATATTTGCCTGTTCATCAATAAATTCGTAAATATCTTTGTTTAAATCGAGATTTTTCGCAGTAGAGAGTGGATCGTACAACTCGGTATCGGGATTCAGTTTTATATCGATGCATGCATATCCTTCAGAGTCTTTCAGTGTTTTTACATAATGTACAATGTCCTTGGTCAATCTTTGATGTTTCATCTTTTTTCCTTTCCTGTTTTTTCAACGGGAATTGATCCCGTTTTCCATTCATTTCTTTAACGTACCCGGTTTTCCGACGAACGGTCTTTGTCCTATTTCAGTATGTTTTTATAGGTATTCTGGTAAAATTTCTGATTTACGGATATGACTGATTGTAACATAAAGTTGTGAATAATTTTTATGTAATCAAGAGGAAATCCGAGAAAAAACGTACATACACATATATGATATATGTCATGCGGCCGGTCACGAACATATTCAAAAACCCGCCGCAGATGAGACTGCAGCGGGGTTTTTGAAGCAAATATTTTCGGTTGTTCAAAAAATATTTTTTGCTTTGCGGTAAAGCATGTTCAGTTCTCAGCGATTCTGCTGATTGTTCTGATTGTTCTGATTGTTCTGATTGTTCTGGTTGTTCTGATTGTTCTGGTTGTTCTGGTTGTTCTGATTGTTGCGATTGTTCTGGTTGTTTTGGTTGTTCTGGTTGTTGCGATTGTTCTGATTGTTCTGGTTGTTCTGGTTGTTCTGATAGTTGTTCATGCTCTCACCTCCTTTTTCGTTCGAGAATAGTTTTACGCATTTTTGATAAACTATACGTTGTTCACAGCTATTTTAAAAATGAAAAAGGAGTAGATATTCCATGTTATTGATTCATGGCGGGTTGTTGTATACGATGGAGGATGATTGTCCCATATGCGGAGACATTCTTATAGAACACGGAAAAATTGTAAAAGTATCTGAAAAAATCGCGAAAACGGAGCGCATGAACCTGATAGACGCGCGAGGCAAGCATGTGTTTCCGGGATTTATCGACGCACACAGCCACATCGGTATTGCGCAGGAAAAGAGAAGTGGGCAAATAGATCCGAGCAATGAGGGAACGAATCCTGTTACCCCGTGTCTTCGTGCGATTGACTCCATAAATCCCATGGACAGCGCCTTTCACAACGCATTGGCCACGGGAATCACGGGCGTAATGGTTGGACCGGGAAGTTCTAACGCCATTGGCGGACAGTTTGCCTTCATCAAAACCGAGGGACGCTGTATCGACGATATGATCGTATTGGCTCCCGCGGCGATAAAACTGGCTTTTGGAGAAAATCCGATCAATAACTACGGTTCAAACGGAAACATTCCCTCTACGCGTATGGGCATTGCTTCTCTGATACGCGAGGAATTCTTTTTGGCAAGACAGTATTTTGCGTCGGACAATACTCATCAAAAAACTTTTGGAATGGAATGTTATAGAGAACTGTTCGAAGGTAAAATTCCTTTAAAGGCGCATGTGCACCGCACAGATGATATTTTTACCGCTATACGTATCGCGAAGGAATTTGGTCTAGGATTGACACTGGATCACTGCACGGAAGGACATTTGATTCCCGATGAAATTGCACAGAGCGGATATCCGGCCATTGTCGGTCCGTCGCTTGCTTCCAGAACCAAGGATGAAGTCAGTTTATCGGATTTCAAAACTGCGGGTATTTTAAGTAAAGCTGGCGTGACGGTGGCCTTAACCACCGATCATCCGGTGACACGCATTCAATACCTCCCTCTTTGCGCTGCGCTTGCAGTAAAGGAGGGAATGGATGCATGGGCGGCATTGCGCGCCATTACCATTGACGCCGCACGTATTTGTCGCGTAGATCAGCGATTGGGAAGTCTGAAGGTCGGGAAAGATGCAGATTTGGTGATTTATGACCAACATCCTTTTGAAATTTCCTCCTCGGTATACAAAACAATCGTCAACGGAAAGGTAGTGTGGCCAAAGTAACTGACAGTTTTTATCAGTTGTAAAAGTTTGGACGGCAGATATGAAAATTTCCGTATTCGGTTATTGGGAATGTGGGTATTCGGCATTTTTTGTGGGAACGGTGTGGAAAAATTTAAATTTTTATGATATAATGGAACTGCCTGACGAAAAGCTTGTACACGTGGAGGTAAAAGATATGGAAATACTTCGTGCGGAAGCACTCTGGCAGCGCGCGGGGGCTTATTCGGTACGGATTCAGGGGATGAACAGGCAGCACGGTATTTCTCTTAAAGAGGAATTTGATGAGCATGACGGTGAAGAAACGAAGTACATTGTGATACTGGATGACGGGTACCCTGTGGCAACCTGCCGGTTTTATGAAATAGAGGGGAAGACCGTCATGCTTGGAAGGGTAGTGGTTCTTCCGGAATACCGTGGAAGAGGGATTGGACGTCTCGTCGTAAGGGAAGCGGAAGAATGGATCTGGGAACTCGGTTTCAGAAAAATTAAAATTGAGAGCAGAATAAACGCATCGGATTTTTATAAAAAATTAGGCTACGAGAAGGTTGACGGAAAAGTATTCAAAAACGGGGTTTTTGAATGTGTTTGCATGGAAAAATTTCTTGAAAACGACTTCGGAACGTGCTGAGATCAAACGAATCACAAAAACAAAAGGATATGGAAACCGAACTTTTATAAAATAGACGGATGTATCAGAAAAAATCTATTTTGGGGGATAAGAAACAGACGGATGCGAAAAGGTGTGTATACACCTTTTCGAATGACCGTTTGGTAGGGAAAGCATTGTTGTTTTTCATTTTGCAGGTTATATCTGCCTATAATGCAGAATTGTGGTCATTGCCCGGGCTCAATAGGAAAACAATCGGATTGCCTAAGCCATCCACCAAAGTATGAGTCTTTGTACTTCTGCGTTTCGGGACATACCACCGCCTTATTTTCTGCTTTTTTCCCACTGTTGGCACTTTGATGCCAGTGTTCAAGAGATGGGTTTAGTGGATATATTCTCAAAATTTTCTTCTATGGAAAATATTTAAAAAACGCTTCAAATACGCTCATCTCTTTTACTTTCGATTTATATACGGCTTGCTTTGCTTCAAATACATTTTGGCATATAAACCGTCTTTTTTCATAAGTGCATCGTGAGTTCCGCACTCTACGATGTTGCCTTTATCAAACACCACAATTCTATCTGCAATGGTTGATGCTGCAAGGCGATGACTGATGAAAATAGTAGTCTTTGATGTGGAAAGTTTTAAAAACTGTTCGTATATTTCACTTTCGGCAAGTGCGTCAAGGTTGGCTGTCGGTTCATCCAAAATCAAGATAGGCGAGTCCTTATACATTGCCCTTGCAATAGCAAGTTTTTGTCCCTCGCCGCCGGAGAGATCGATTCCATCATTTGAGAAATTTCTTCCCACATGTGTATCAAGTCCATTTGGAAGCCTTCTCATAAAGTCGGTCAATTCAAGTTCTTCAAAAATGTTTTGTATTTTATCCGTATCGCCATTCTCTGAAAGAGATATGTTTTCTGAAACAGTAAAGGAAAATTCTTTATGATCTTGAAAAACGGAGGCTATCAATTTATAGTATTCATCATTGGCAATTGTTTCAATATCTCTGTTGCCGATGAGTATTTTACCTGCGGTCGGTCGATAAAATTTACAAAGTAACTTGATAAGTGTAGTTTTTCCTGCGCCGTTCATGCCGACGATCATAAGTTTTTCGCCGCTTTTTATCGTGAGGTTTATATGATCTAAAACCAAAGGAGTATCTTTACCATATGAGAAACTGACATCTTCAAAGACAATATCAAGATTTCTATCAGGAATAGAAGACGAAGCACTTTCCTTTGCCCCCGTGCTTCCTTCACTATGTAGATCAAACAGTTTTTCGAGATGAGAGAAATTCAATGTCTGCTTCTCAAGAATACTTACTTGGTCCGCAACAGACGATAGCACTCCTCCAAGAGAGACAACTGCACTAAAGTACATAGTAAAGTCAGCTATTGAAATGCCGCCGCTGATATAGCGATTTGATAAGATAAAAAGAACAACCAAAGACTGGAGTGCCGTGATAATTGCCATAAGACTTTCAAATGCAGCATACCGGTGAAAACTACGGTATTGCCAAATGAGCATATTGCGGCGATATATCTTCACCTTATCCATAAACCAATTTTCAAGGTTATTTACTCGTATTTCTTTTTCTGCTCCGGGAGTAAAATAAGCAAGTTCACTTAAATATTCCCCTTGTAATTGGTTCTCATTCTGTATAATCTGCATTTTCTTATCGTATGCAAAACGCAAATATGTTATGATGATTTTTACAGTAAGCACAAAGGCAACAGATGCGAGCAGTATAGCGTCAAGTTGAACAATAATAGCGGCAAGACCGATAATTGTAATGACATTGGTTATCATTCGCTCGGCAATGCCCATTGTTTCTGTTAATGAAGCGGCATTACCCGCAAGATTGATTGTTTCCCTGTGCTGCTTGTTTTCCACTTGATATAACGGCAGGTTTGCGGTGGATTTTCCAATATCAAGTTTCAATTTTCTTGTAAATTCGTCTGCGAAAAAACTGCCTTTTCCTTGTGCAATTATCAATACACCATTTAGGACAAGTAAGCAGAAGGCATATAAGAGTATCGTGGATGATACCTCACGATATGCACTTCCGTCCGTCAGTTTTTCAATTATGAGTTTTGGTGCATACACATAGAGCAATCGTAGAGTGACATTTATAACAATCTGCGGAATTGTCCAACCAAAATATAGTGGTTCAGTATTCCATATGAGTTTTGCTATCTTTCTAACAGATGATAGACTTTTAAGTAATTTTTTTATATGTCAACACCCGTCTTTTCATAGTATTTTGCTTGTGCTGAAAACAACTTCTGATATACACCGCCTTTGTGTATGAGTTCCCAGTGAGCACCTTCTTCTATAATAGAACCGCCGTCTAGGACAAGTATTCTATCGCAAAACTTAGTAGATGATAGTCTATGAGAAATAAAGAGTGTGGCTTTCCCCTCCGATAACTCACGAAGATGAGAAAAAAGTTCATATTCAGCAATAGGGTCGAGTGCCGAGGTCGGTTCGTCTAACATTAAAAACTCTGCGTTTTTATATAGCACACGTGCAAGTGCCAACTTTTGTCCTTCGCCGCCTGAAAAATCAATTCCGCCATTGTCAAAGCGTTTGGTGATGAATGTATCAATTCCGTTTTTCATAGATGCGATCTTGTCAGCAAGACCGCTCTTTTCTATGCAGTCATTTAGCCGAGTTATATTTGTATCACGGTCAAAAATGATATTTTCTCGAAAAGAATAGGCGAACAAGCAAAAGTCCTGCAAAACAATACCGAGATACTTGGTATATTCTTTGTATGGAATGGTTCGAATATCACTGCCATTTAGTGTAATTCTTCCCTCGGTCGGATCATACAGGCGGCACATAAGTTTAATGAGCGTGGTCTTGCCGGAACCGTTTAATCCTACTAATCCCATTCGTTCTCCATGCTTCAACGTGAACGAAATATTTTTAAGGATTACTCTCTCACTGTTAGGATACGAGAAAAATACATTCTCAAAACTTAGTGTCAAATCATCGAATGATATATTGGGCATTGGTTGTTCGCTGCTTGTTGAAATCGTACTGTTAGATTTTACGCTGTTACAATATTCACGAAACAAATCAGTATAATCAAGAGTAGTTCTTACTTGGGCAATTGTTTTGAAAAAACCGAGAAGTAACGAGATAAGCAGTGTAGTTGCACCAAGCAGCACTGTATACTCTGTAATGGTGATTTCTTTGGAATATACCTGATAAGAAAAATATAAATACATTGCCGCAGACTGTACCACGGTAACAATAGCGGTAACAATGCCGATTCCAATCGTTTGCTTTGTGTGTTTTTTTAGCCGTCCGGCAAGCAACTTCATGCACATATCATACTTTGCTGCAAGAAAATTACCGGCACGGTTGATCCGAACCTCTTTTGCAAAACTGTAATCGGTCATCGTTTTATGAAGATATTCTAATTTTTTGTCATCTTCTACACGGTCTTTTGAAAGATCAAAACCAAGTTTTTCACTTTTAAATGAAAAGAGAACCGAAACAGACGATGTCATCAAAATTATAAGAATGAAAACTGGGCTGAGACGAGCAAATAAATATAATATTCCTGCAAATTGAACAATATACTTAAAAAGGTCTCCGAAATGAGATAAAAACCATACCGGATTTCCACCCATGGAGCGTTTTTTCAGATTCAAGATACTCTTATCTTCTGCGTAATGATAATTGATTCTAACCGCATCGTACATATATTGGAGTTGAACGATATCCGAAGATTTACGCATGATATTATTATTAATGAGCGTAAAAAGTTGAGATAATAGTGACACAGCGAGATTGCAAAGAAGGAAAATTACAATGAACTTTGTAACGACTTCTTGGCTTTCTCCTTTTGTCAGAGCATCGACTACAATGCCTAACCCCGCAAAATCAAAAAACGGCAAGACGGCTTGAAACAGCGACTTTAATGTAATAGAAAAGTAATACTGTTTGCAGTTTTTCCAAGCATAAGAAAGCAGAAACGAAAGGTCAGATAATCTCTTTTTCATTATGTTGCTCCATAATCTCCGTTTTTTTTGCCTTCTCATGTGCTTCTACCCGTGCTTCTCGAATGACTTTAAGTACTTCCCATGGAAGAACCCCTTCCACTACTGCCGCTTCAACTTGGGAGTACATATATTCCATATACGGTAATAATACGCGAATCATGTGCCAATCCATTTCACCGTCAAGAATCATTTGAAACAGTCTGCCTTTGGATCGGTCATCTAAAAGAGGCATAAGTCTTTCAAGCAGTTTATCGTCAAGGAAAGAAAAATCAGTTCTCTTCAATATTTCTACAACACTTTCGTCATTTAGATATTCTGCTAAGGCAATAATGTTCGATATATCAATACCTTTGGTTTGCAATGTTGCAGATAATTGTTCAAGCACACTCGGTTTCAAAAACGGAGCGAGTCCAATAATTTCATCAATACTGTCAACTGTTGAAGTTCTACCGAGAGCAACATCGGAGAGTATTCTTGATTCTCCATGCGTAGGATTTCCTGAGTCAATCAATTCGTCTAAGGAAATTCCGAAAATATCCGATATCAGGACAAGGATAGACACATCCGGGAAACTATCGCCCATCTCATAGCGAGAAATGGCTTGCCTCGTAAGATTTAATTTATCAGCGAGTTCGCTTTGCGTCATATCTGCCTGTTTTCGGAGTTTTGATATAAAATGCCCGAATTTTTGAGTATCAAACGTATTTTCATCCCCTTTCTTGTGGATTATTTATACTATATCACTTTTTTGGTAATTTGTCGAGCAATGGTTGATTGCGCAAAACGAGAACGACCACATTATGTGATTATTTACATTCTTCAAAATTTCGCTTATGTGCACCATTCCTGGTGTTGACCGTAATTCCGCCATTACGATCATTTTCGAGATCGGCAATGATATGTCGCAGTTTGGTTCCTCGAAACGCTTATGCTGCCCGGCGAGTTTGACGCTCGGCAACAATGAATATGCCGGTAAGAAGTTGATATTCCCGGATCCCTTAAGGAAAAGCAACTTGCCAAGGCTGTACGTCAGGCCACAAAATTTCTTCAAAAACAGGAACTCACCGTTTCCTGTTTTCTACTTCTTTCTTTAACTCCGCAAATTCTGCTTTTTGCGGAGTCCTTTTGAAGTGCCATTTTTTCATCCGTCTGTCTTTTCTTTCACGCTAATCTCCATTCTACCTCAAGCATTAACACAAAAAAAGAGAAATAAAAAGCGGTGATTTAGTAACAAATTAAGTTGAATATTGTTTTAGAAAGCAATTACTATACCACATGGCAGAAATAATCGTAGAAACACTTCAATATGGAAAATATTGTTACTATTATTATGTGCCGGAAGCATTTTTTCAAGTATATATGTAATACATTTAAGTCCTTACCTATGTGTGTACATTTCTCAATCTGACAACTCGTATTTCAAAACAACTTCTGAATGCTATTGTATATTTATATCATTATATAAAAATTCTATTCCACCCGTTTTAGGTGAATATTTTATCATATTACATATACGTATTTGCCTGTAGACCAAACAAATAAGCATATTTTTTGTGATATACTCTTTCATGGTGGTTGAGTCCTTTCTGGAAGATTTGTTTGCGGTAAAACTATTCTATCAGAACTCAATCACTTTTTCTATGTAGTTTTGTCAATGATGTGAGACCAAAAAAGGTGAAAAAATAATTGAGCAGATAGGACATTCAATCGCCCTGCG
>CANQNM010000054.1 GCA_947625265.1 uncultured Clostridia bacterium | reverse complement strand
AGGGCGATTGAATGTCCTATCTGCTCAATTATTTTTTCACCTTTTTTGGTCTCACATCATTGACAAAACTACATTTTCAAGATTTTTTCCTTCTTCACCGATCTTTCAGAAAACCGTTCCGACAAATTCACTTTTTTGGTGTACAGTACGGACAGCCGAGCGTGAGACGCCGATTTCATACACAAACGCAGTATGCGCCGCATAGGGCATCGAAATGCGAAGAATCTTCCCTGCGCCTGAAAGATTGCCACGCAGCGCATCGGGAGACGTTGGGAAAAAATCATTGAAGAACCGAAGACGGTTTGGAGGATAGGGTATGAGAGTTTGTAAAAAAATAGGAGTGTGCGCCGTATGTGCGGCGTTGTGTTTCCTCTGTGCCTGTAACGGAAGGGGAATTTCCGGAAATTTGGGAAATGGGCCCGACGGCGGAGCGCTCGGCCCGCCTGATCAAGGGCAGGTGGGAAGTTCGGTATATGTGGAACAGTTGGAGGACGAACTTCCTGCTGAAGTTGTGGCGGGAGACTGCGATATACAGACGAACTGTCGGATGTTCTTTACGGAGGCCGGTGTGCAGATTGACGGCGAGGGCGCCGTTTGCGTCGGGAACACCGTTACGGTGACCAAAGCGGGTGTGTATTTGCTCACCGGAACGCTGCAAGGGCAGCTTTTGGTTGATACCGCAGACGAGGGCGAAGTACGGCTGATTCTGAACGGCGTGCGGATCGTTGGGGAAAAGAACAGCGCCGTGCTGATCCTTTCCGCTCCCAAGCGCGTGACCTTCTTCACAGTAAAGGATTCAAAAAATATTTTTGAAGATGCCGAGACGTATACGGACGGCGGGGAGATCCAACCGTCGGCATGCGTGTATTCTAAGGAGGACCTGACTTTTGAGGGCGCGGGAGAACTGTATGTGACCTCTAAAACCATGGAAGGAATCTGTTCCAAAGACGATTTGAAAATTTCGGGCGGAATTCTGAGAGTGTGCGCGGGGGATGACGGCGTCAAGGGAAAGGACAGCGTGACGATTTCCGGTGGAACAATCGGAATTCTGGCAGGCAAGGACGGTTTGAAAGCCACCAACGACGAGGCAGAGGGAAAAGGGACGGTGCTGGTGACCGGAGGAACACTGCTGATCAATGCGGGGGATGATGGGATAGATGCCGTGGGCGCAATCACGTTGGCGGCCGGAAGCGTATCGGTTAAAACCGGCGGCGGAGCTTCGGCAAACGATGAAAACAAAGGAAACGACTTTGGCGGCTGGGGCGGCGGAGGCGGGTTCAGACCCGGACCGCGCTTTGACGTCATCGACAGGACTGTCGGCGTCAACCAACTGGGCGCCGTTGATGCGATTGATGCGGAGGCCGTCACAACATCCTCGGAGGTGGGAGGCAAAGGCATCAAGAGCGACAGCGAAATTTTTCTTACCGGCGGGGAGTGTAGTGTCAACAGTTATGACGACGGATTTCACGCCGCGTCGGGCGTCACGGTTTCGGGGGGAACGGCGCTGATTTCCTCGGGGGACGATGGAATTCATTGCGACCTGAACGTCGGTATTTCCGGTGGAAACGTGAGAATTACACAGAGTTATGAGGGTGTGGAAGGAAGGTATATTACCGTATCCGGCGGAGAGATTCATGTCGCCGCGTCCGACGACGGTTTTAACGCCACGGCGGGCGGTTCTTCGGGCGGTATGGGCGGTTTCCGCCCGGGAGGCGGCACGGGGCAGGACTGTTCCCTGCGCTTTGATGGCGGATATACGGTGGTCAATGCCTCGGGGGACGGGGTAGACAGCAACGGAAACATCTATCAGACGGACGGCGTCGTGATCGTTTTCGGCCCTGAAAACAATGGCAACGGAGCCATAGATTTTGGCGACGGCAGGGACAACGGGTATTTCTTTGAGGGCGGCGACTTGCTCGCCGTGGGCAGCAGCGGAATGATGGAAAGCGTCACCGGAGATCCTGCGCATATCGCTTTGCGCACAAGCAGCATTGCCGCTTCTGCGGGCGTCTATATATTGGGAAGCGATGGGAGTTGTGTGCTGGCATTCAGTGCGCCGAAAACCATTTCTTCGATTGTTTTTGCTTCCTCCCACTTGGAGAAGGGGGAACTATCGGTGTATGTGTGTACCCCCGTCGGCGAAAACGGGAACGAAGACGGCGGAAACGGAATTTTTTCGGAACTCACCGACGGTGCGGCGTTTTTTCCGGAAACCGTTCCTTCCGGAGGAAAATTTTTGACAAAGGCGCATTCATGACCTGCTGAATTCGTATTTTATATCTGTTATCTGTTATCTGTTTTGGCTGTTTGGGGAAAACTTTTTGAAAAAAGTTTTCCCCAAACCCTTTTCAAAAACTTTTTTACCGGTTTTTCATTTCGTACCAGATTTTCATTTCGTACCAGATTTTCATTTCGCACCAGATTTTCATTTCGCACAAAAACCTGTTAGATCCTGAATTTCTTTGAATTAGAAGACATGCCGTAAAAACCGATTCATGAAAATTATATGAACCAATAGATAAATTTGTCGTAAATTGCAGTTGAAATTTCATGAAAAATATGCTATAATATACATATCAAGGACGTGTTGGATTTACATTCTCATTTTTGTTTAAAATTTTTTAGAAGAAACCTTTATTTTGTTGGATTGCGGACCCCCCGCGACAGCCGAACCCTTACAAAGGCGGCCACACCTGCGCACCGAAACGAAGGTACCGCGCCAAAACGAGGGCGGACGCGCCAAAACGAGGGCGATCGCGCCAAAACGAAGGCGGACGCGCCGCAATAAAATTTTTCACAAAAGGAGGAAACCTGAACTATGAAAACCGTAAACCCGAATCTGAACAGGAATGTGAAAAAAATTCTTTCGCTTCTGCTTTTGGGGTGTATGCTCTTGCCCTCCTTTTCTTCCTGCCACCGCAAACGCGTCGACCCCTTCAAAACCACCCCGTCGAGCGAAGCGTCGGAAAGTATGGAATCCTTCAAAGATGAAGAAGATCCCTTTTACAGCATGACCGGCGCGGAATCTGCCCAAAAATATGGAACCGTCTCATATTATTTTGATCTTTCTGCATTTGATGGGAAGTACATATATAGATACGGTTTTTTAGACGATTATGATTATCCGGTGCTTTATAAAAGCCCGGTAGAGAATCTGGAAATGAAGTGGACGGTATGTACCGACCCGCTATGCACTCATTCCGGCGGCAATTGTCCTTTGGAAAATATATACTGTTTTGATTTTTGCGGAAAAACGCTGTTTTACACCAACAGTAAAAAAGTGACCAACTCTGTAGATAAGTTGACAAGGTGCGAACTTTGCATGTACGATGCAGAAAACAACAAAAAAATAGTGTTGGATAGCATCGAAGGCGGCGGAGAGGAAGAAATGTACTTGCAGAATATGTTCGGAACCTTGTATTATGCGAAAAGAATTGAAAAAAGCGGGGGTTTTGAATATAACGAAACGTGGTATAAATTGGATGAAAACGGAGTTATGACAGAACTTGCTACAGTGGGTAAACATTTCGGAACATTTACGAGATATTTCTATAACGATCAAACTTTTATTTATGTTTCACACTTGAAGGACGATGGGTCGCATTACTACAAAGAGGATGAAGAAACCGTATACAGATTGGGATTGTATAACGTCGGAACCGGAGAAGAACAGTTGGTGCACAGTTTTAAAAACGGCTACGATGATAAAGGTAAGAGAGTTAGTTACGATCTGTTTTGCTGGGGGTTTTACGGGAATAATGTGCTTTATGAGGTGGAAATCAATACGGACGGTATTCGCACGTGTAAATTCTATTTGTTGAATCTGGATACAATGGAGGACGAATTGCTTTTTGAGGACAGGGAGTATGACACAGTTCACTGTTTTACCGATTATTGTATTATGTACAGTGAAAGCCGGAGGACAAAAAATGACCCGCTGATACTGCACATATATTTTCCGTCGGAGGATACCGAGGAAGTTTACAATCTGAGTGAAATTGTGGGAGAAGAACTGAGACTGGGAACGGGGTTCGCTTTCCCTGAGAAGGGCGCAATAAAGTTAAGATATAATGACAGTGAAGAAAAAGTTCGCTATACCTATGAGATCAATCTGGTCGCCAAAACGGCGCGATATATTGGGGAGGAGCCGGAAACATAATCTGAGGAGGACGGCCGTGGTCACTGAGGACATTCTTTGTCATGACATTCTTTGCTTCTGTCCTTCTTCGTCACTGTCCTTCTTCGTCACTGTCCTTCTTCATCGCTGTTCTTCATTGCTGTCCTTCTTCATTGCCGGCATTCTTCACTGCTGTCCTTCTTCATTGCTGGCATTCTTCACCGTGCCAGGGACTTTTCTCTGCTGCTATTCTTCTTCGCTGCCGGTATTTTTCCCTCATGATACTCTTTGCCGCGCCGGGGTGACTCCCGGCGCGGACAGGTTCCGCTGTGTGGGGCAGGTTGAGGAAATGCTTTCAGGGTGCGTTTCGCTCAAATCCCAGACCGTCGATAGCCGAGGCAGAAGTGAAGACCACAAAAGCACGAGGATCGACGGAGCCAATGATTCCGCGGAGTTTATAAACTTCTCCCGGGCGAAGGGCGCAGAGCAGTGCCTGTCCGTTTTTTCCGGTATACCAACCGGTAGCGTCAATCACTGTCACACCCCGTTCAAGTTCTGTGGAAATTTTTTCGGCGATAACGTTGCTGTTTTCAGAAAAAATAAAAGCCAGTTGTCCCCGGTCAAAACCGTTGATTACCCGATCAAGGACTGCGGTTTCGGCGCAGATGGTGATCACCGAATAGAAGATGAGAGAAAAAGTTTTAAGGATCAGCGCGGAAAAAATCACCACCGCCGCATCCAGAAGCATAACGATTTTGCCGTCAGATAGATTCTTGTGCCGCCGTTTGAGCAGGAATACCAGCAAATCCGCTCCGCCTGTATTGTATCCTCGTGCATACATCAGCCCTAGTGCCGCACCGATGGAGCCGCCGCCGAAAAGACTGCATAAAAGCGGATCGGAGGTGGTGACCGGAAAAAAGTTCAAAAGGTCCAGGGCGACGCTGGAACAGAGGGTACCAACTGCCGTTTTCCAGATGAAACGCTTTCCGAAAACCTTCAGGCAGACGAGCAAAAGCGGGAGATTGACGAGCAGAATATAGGTTCCCACGGACAGAAAGGGAAAAAGTCTGTTTAAAACCGTGGCGACACCCGTGGCGCCTCCCAACACAATACCGGCGGGTTCAATAAACATGTTGTAGCCCATGGCAAAAAGGATGGAAGCCGCGGGAATATAGAGAAAATCGGTGAGATTTGAAGTTTTTTTCATCATGGTATGATTATTCCCCAAAATCCCCTTGAAATTTCAATAAAAATGCGCTATAATAAAAAGCCCGAAACGGGGACTGGGAGGAACGGGAATGGCCGGGGAACAAGGCAGAAAAATCATTGCGCTCAACCGAAAGGCGAGGCACGATTATTTTGTGGACGATACCTATGAAGCGGGCATCGAACTGTTCGGCACCGAGGTCAAGTCCGTGAGGCAGGGCGCCGTCAACCTCAAGGATTCCTATTGCGTTATCGAAAAAGGAGAGATTTTTGCTACCGGTGTACGCATTTCTCCTTACGAGAAGGGGAATATTTTCAACAGGGATCCACTGCGCGCCAAAAGGCTGCTGATGCATAAAAAAGAAATATTAAAGTTATTCGGACTTATCGGCAGGGAGGGATATACCGTCATTCCCCTGTGTCTCTATTTCAAGGGATCAAGGGTGAAGGTGGAATTGGGCCTTTGCAGAGGCAAAAAACTTTACGACAAAAGAGAGAGCGAGGCCAAACGTCAAGCTGAACGGGACATCCGGCGAACTGAAAAGTCAAAGAACGGGCGGTGAAACGCTGGCGTCCCTGTCACGAAAGGTGGAAAACAGTAGAATATAAGGGTGAAAAGACATTTTTTCAAGCCCCATATGGGTCCGTAAAGGTTTCGACGGGGATTTTGAGGCATGATTAGCGTGGCGGGCCGAGCAAACCCGAAAACTGCTCAACTTAAAAATAAACGCTAACAATAAAACTGTAGCACTGGCCGCTTAAAAGCGGTGCCGTGGCCATGCGCCACCCGTTCCCCGGTTGAGTATCGCGGCTTCCGGCGAGCGTCAAATCAGCGGTGAACGTGCATCGGTCGTTCGTCCTTGAACCGGTCACGCAAAAAAGGGCTGCCCCAACTCTGAGCCTGTCTGTCGGCGCGGACGCGGGGGAGAACCAAAAGACAGAATGCCCACGGAGAAGGTCATGTCAGGAGATTTTCGGACAGGGGTTCGATTCCCCTCGGATCCACCAAAAAACTCCCGAGGCTTTGCCTCGGGAGTTTTCAACAAGTATTCAGTTTTGCGAAATGTGAAAAATTCCCGCAAAGTGAAGCACGCCATGCGGGAACACTTTTTCAAATACAGGACGTTGTAAAGCCGTGAAAAAAGGGAGGTAGAAATAGAAGATGAGAGTTTTGCTGATTTTGGTGGATGGAATGCGTCCCGACGCGCTTCCTAAAACACCGAATGCAAAGAAGATCCTTGAACGCTGCACGTATGTTTTCGAGGCGCAGACCGTGATGCCTTCGGTGACGCTGCCCTGTCACATGTCGCTGTTTCACAGCGTGGATCCTTTAAGACATGGGACGACCACCAATACATACGCGCCACAGGTGCGTCCGGTCAGAGGACTGTGCGAAGTTCTCGCCGCCAACGATAAAAAGTGCGCGTTCTTCTATAACTGGGAGGAACTGCGTGACCTGACCAGACCCGGGACACTGGTATTCTCCTGTTTTTCGAGCGGGGAAAAACTGGGATACGACCGGGCCAATGGCATTGTATCTCGGGCAGCGGCGGAATACTTAACGAACAACTACATCGACTTTGCCTTCCTCTATCTGGGATACACGGATATGGCCGGACATCGCTACGGCTGGATGAGCGATGAATATATCAAAGCGATGGACGACAGTTTTGAGAGCATCGGGCAAGTTCTGGCGGCCCTGCCGGACGACTATACCGTGATCGTCACGGCGGATCACGGAGGGCACGGCAGAATGCACGGCACGGATCTTCCTGAAGATATGACCATTCCGATCATGATTCTGGGAAAGAATTTAGAAACCGGAAAAACCGTGAAGGATCCTAGGATCAAGGACATCGCGCCGACTGTCGCAAAACTTCTGGGCACTGCTCCCGACGGCGAATGGGAGGGCAGAAGTCTTTTATGACCGAAATGCAGAACAACCGGTGGGTAAATAGGCTGACCGCCCTTTTCTCGATCACCTATATGGTGAGTTACATCACAAGAACCAACTATGGGGCGATCGTCGCTGAAATGGAGCGGGCAGAGGGAATGTCCAAAAGTCAACTCTCCATGGCTCTTACCGGAAGTTTTATCGCCTATGGCACAGGACAGATTGTAAGCGGAGTATGCGGCGATCGGTTTTCTCCCAAAAAACTGGTTTCCTTCGGGTTGGGCGTGAGCGCTCTTATGAATCTGCTTATCCCTGTGTGTCAAAATCCTTATCAGATGTTGGCGGTCTGGTGTGTGAACGGTTTTGCACAGGCATTTATGTGGCCGCCTATGGTAAAACTTATGACCTCGTTCTTCTCGGAGGAGGACTATAAGAAATCCACAGTGAAGGTTTCTTTTGGCAGTTCTTTCGGAACCATAGCGGTGTATCTGTTCTCTCCACTGATCATCTCGATTCTCAATTGGAGATGGGTGTTTATATTCTCGGCACTTTGCGGTGCCGTCATGATTTTCTTCTGGAATAAATGTGTAAAAGAAAAGAAGCCGAACATCAGTTCTGAGAAGAAGGAGGAGAAAAGAAGCGTTTCAGGCTCCAATCGCGTACTTTTTACACCGTTGATGATCGGTGTGATGTTGGCGATTGTCCTACAGGGAATGCTGCGGGACGGCGTGACTACCTGGATGCCTTCCTACATTTCGGAAACTTATGATCTGAGCAGCAGAATCTCCATCCTGACCGGGGTCGTGCTGCCGGTGTTCAGCATTTTGTGTTTTCAAGTCGCATCGCGCATGTACAGAAAAGTCTTCAAAAACCCTCTTCTGTGCGCTGGGGTGATCTTTGGAATGGGCGCGGCGTCCGCTTTTGTCCTTCTCTTGCTTTCGGGGAAAAACGCTTTCCTTTCGGTACTGTTTTCGGCGATGCTTACCGGGTGTATGCATGGCGTCAATCTGATTCTCATCTGTATGCTCCCGCCCTATTTTAAGAAGCGCGGAAATGTTTCCACGGCTTCAGGAGTTTTAAATTCCTGTACCTATGTGGGAAGCGCGCTGTCCACCTATGGCATTGCGCTGCTGTCTGAAAATTTCGATTGGAAATACACGCTTTTGGTATGGGTGTGTGTTGCGGCGGCGGGGACGGTTTTGTGTCTTCTTTCGGTAAAACCCTGGAAAAGCCAACTCAAACGTCTGGGATATTCGAAGAACAATCCGGTATAAAAATTTTTTCATATTTGCCGCGCGCCCGTGCTGAGCCAGACGGCGGACCAAAAGAGAGAACGCAAAATCACGTATGGCAGTCTGCAGCCTAAAATTCAAAACGCGGAATATCGGGGATTGTCCTCGACATTCCGCGTTTTTTCATTTGTACTGCCGTACGGTGTGTGCAGGGCGCAGTACGCGGCGTTGTTTGGCGGTTTTACATCTGAGATTTTACAGTTCGGTTTCGGTTCCCGGTTTCAGAATCATGCGGCTTCGGTGAATCATGCACAGGGCGACTTCTTCGTCAAAAAGCGCACCGGGTTTGGTGTGGACAGGCACTGTGTGGCGCGCGCCGATCAATTCGGCGCATTCTGCCGCCTCCTGCGCCGACATGTTGTACACGCCATCCGTAGGAAGAAAGGCGTAGTCCAGATTCAAGGATCTCATTCTGCCCATTTCCTCTGTTTTGGACGTGTCGCCGGCAAAATACAACCTCAGACCGTCTGCCTCGACCATGTAGCCCACGCATTGGTCCGCAGGGTGGTTTCGGTTGTATGCGGGAACTGCCGTCACTGTTACGTCAAGAACGGTTTTTGTTTTATATTCTCTCCCTGTGTGCATGTCGGAACTGCGAAAAATCACTGTTTCCGGCTTTTTGGGAACCAGAAAAACCGCGTTGTGATCCCCGTGCTCGTGCGTGACGAGGATGATGTCTGCCGGCCGGTCGTAGCCCTCTCCCGCGAACGGATCTACATAGACGACGGCGCCGGCAGCGGTGGTCAAGCGGAAACTTCCGTGTCCCTGATAGAGCAACCTTGCCATGATATTTTCTCCTCTGTAAAAAATCTGTAGAAATATTATCCGAAAAACATCGGATGGCTTGTCATGATTTTGTTGCAACGGTTATCTCACCGTGCTGTAGACCATTGGCAGCGGCGGGGGTTCGGCCTTGCCAAACACAAGAGCATCAAGGAACCGTTTTTCCGCTTCCTCCAGTTTGGAAGAGTCGTTTGTATGCAGGTGACACAGCACGTCTCCCTGCTGTACGAAGTCCCCCGTTTTTTTGGAAAGGACAATTCCGGCGGCGTGATCGATCCGGTCTTCTTTTTTGACCCTTCCTGCGCCCAGAACGGAGGCGACGCTTCCGATTTGCTCGGCATCCATGCGGAAGATATATCCGTTCTTCGGAGAAAGAACCGGGAAAATGACCGACGCCTGTGGAAGCAGCGCGGGACGGTCGATGAAGGAAAGATCTCCTCCCTGCGCGGCGATCCATTCCCGTATTTTGGCGTAAGCCTTGCCGGAGTGAAGGGCGTCCAACACCAGGACGCGCGCCTGTTCTTCAGTGATCTCTCGGAAAAGCATAGTCATTTCGGAGGCGAGGGCGACGCAGACTTCCCAAAGATCGCCCTTCCGTCGGTTTTTCAGCAAATCCACGGCTTCCTGAATTTCCAGGGCGTTGCCTACGGTCCTTCCGAGGGGCGCATCCATGTTGGTGAGCAACGCCGCCATCTTTCTGCCGCATGATTTCCCGATGGACACCATGCTCTCGGCTAAAATTCTCGCCTCTTCTGGCGTTTTCATAAAAGCGCCGCTGCCAACCTTTACATCCAAAACGATGGAGTGCGCTCCCGCCGCCAGTTTTTTGCTCATGATGCTGGAAGTGATGAGAGGAATGGAGTCCGCCGTCGCCGTCACGTCTCGCAGGGCATACAATTTTTTGTCCGCAGGTGCGAGATTTCCCGTTTGCCCGATGATGGCGATGCCCACTTTTTCTACCTGAGCAATGAACGCATCTGTCGATAGGGAGGTTCGAAATCCGGGAATGGACTCCAACTTATCGATCGTTCCTCCGGTGTATCCCAGACCTCTACCCGACATTTTCGCCACTTTTCCGCCAAGAGATGCGACAATGGGCGCGACGATCAGCGAGGTTTTGTCGCCTACGCCTCCTGTGCTGTGTTTGTCTACTGACAACTGCCCGAACTTTGACAGATCCACTCTGTCGCCCGAGCATGCCATTTGGTTTGTCAACGTGACCGTTTCCTTCGAAGTCATACCGTTTAGACAAATCGCCATGCAGAGCGCCGCCGCCTGGGCGTCCGGAATTTCATCATGCGTATACCCGTTGACAAAAAAGGCGATCTCTTTGTCTGTGAGTTCTTCACCGTTTCTTTTTTTGCGGATGATATCGTACATTCTCACAACCGTCACCTCCCTTAAATTTCCTGTATTCTTTGGATACATGTTTTGTGATATGTCACCGAAAGTCTACCGGCGCTCTGACGCCCTTGATCCCTGAACGTCTGAAACGTTCGAATCAGTTTTTCAGGTTTTTGTTGGTGAAGGAATGGGGCAGAAGATCTCCCAAGGAGGTTTTTCGGAAAGTGCCGTCGCGGCGAACAAGGAGAATGGGCATTGAGGGATCGCAGAACTCAGAGAGAGCCTGTCTGCAAACGCCGCAGGGAGGGCATACACCGTCCGAGAACCAGGCGTCTGTGTGAAGATGATCCGGGAAATGGGGCGTTTCTTCGGTTGGCTCTTCTGGAATGGGGGTGAGAGTTCCGGGATTTTCTATTTTACCGTCATCGGCAAAATCAAAACCGCGGGGGTGTTCTCTTTTCGCACCATACACCGCGAGCATGGAAAATGTCCGTTCCCCCTCGCTTACCGCTTTGAAGAGCGCCGTTCGTTCGGCGCAAATTGTGGAGGGGTAGGCGGCGTTTTCAATGTTGCACCCCGTGTAGATTTTTCCGCTTTCGGTCAGCAGAGCCGCACCCACTGAGAATTCCGAATAAGGACTGTACGCTTTCGTTTGCGCTTCTATCGCGGCGGCACACAAACTTTTTTCGGTTTGGGTGGGCAGGGCGATGAGAGGGAGAAAACTTTTCCCGTCTCCCCGGAAGGAGAGTCCCAGATATTCTCCCACCGTCGCTGCGATATCGCAAAACCCGCTTCGTGTCCCCAGATTCAGCGGATTGACCGATTGACCGTAGACAAGCAGGGGAACGCTTTCTCTCGTATGGTCTGAGCCGTCATGGCCGGGATCACAGCCATGATCCGCAGTTACAATGAGTAAATCCTCATCTCTCATCCGTTCTGTGAAGGTTGGAAGCCACCGGTCAAACTCGGCAAACGCCCGGGCGTAACCGTCTACATCCCGCCTGTGGCCGTAGAGCATGTCGAAATCCACAAGGTTGGCAAAGCAGAGTCCTTCAAAGTCTTTGTCCAGTGCCTTTGACAGCAGGCGCATTCCTTCGGCGTTGGAATGGGTTAACGCCCTTTCTGTGACGCCCCTGAAAGCGAAAATGTCGCCGATTTTTCCGATGGCATATACGGTTTTTCCCTTTTCGTACAGTGCGTCGAGCAGGGTCGGACGGGGAGGCGGCAGGGAAAAATCCTTGCGGTTCGCGGTTCTGGTGAAATTCCCGGGCGTTCCCGTAAAGGGCCGCGCGATGACCCTGCCTACCGCGTGTTTGCCTTTCAGAATCCCCCGGGCTATACGGCAGTATTCGTACAGTTCTTCCGGGGGAATCATGTCCTCATGGGCCGCGATTTGGAAGACGCTGTCTGCAGAGGTGTAAACAATGAGTTTCCCGGTGTTCAAGTGCTCTTCGCCGTAGTCTCTGATGACATCCGTGCCGGAATAGGGGAGATTGCAAAGAATGCCCCGCCCGGTTTGCCTTGTGAATTCCTCAAGAATTTCACGGGGAAAGCCCTTCGGATAGGTCGGCATGGGCGCGGGGGAGACGATCCCTGCGATTTCCCAGTGTCCGATGGTGGTATCCTTGCCCATAGAACGCTCCAAAAGACGGCAGACTGCGGCGGTGGGATGATCTTCTTTTGGGAGATCCAGCCCGTCGATATTGCCCATACCCATTTTTCCTGTATTCTCAAAGCAAAAGAAAGGGGAGGAGGATATGCGTTTCAGGGTATTGCAGTCATGATCGTTGAAGAGCGGCGCGTCGGGCAACTCGCCGATTCCTAAAGAATCCAGAACAATCAAAAAAACCCGTTTCATGTGCTCTCCGTTCTGCCGCGTTTGAACCTCATATCGGTTTGGGCGGCGTTTTTGTTTTTCAGGCGGATCGTGCGCTTTTGCGCGTTTAAGTCAATGGCGTTCAAGTCATCAAGTCAATTTTATAGCGGTTTTCAGAGCCAGTTCGATCATTTCGGTAAAGGAACTCTGCCGTTCTGCCGCTGTGGTGGATTCTCCGGTGATCAGATGGTCGGAAACCGTACAGATGGCAAGAGCGTTTTTTTGGTGTCGTGCCGCGTTCATATAGAGCGCTGCCGTCTCCATTTCCACCGCCAGCACGCCCATTTTTCCGTAACTGGAGAGGGAGGTGAGTTCCGCAGGAATGTTCTCCTCATCGTTGTAAAAGGTGTCGGAGGAGAGCAGATTTCCCACATGGTACCGTACGCCCATGGCATTGGCCGTATGCACGCAGGCGGAGAGCATGCTGAAACTGCAAATGGCCGAAAAATTCCCAGGCAAATGAAACTGACTTGCAAAATTTGAGTTGGTAGACGCGCCCATGCCGATGACAATATCGCGCACTTTGATATTTTTGTTCATCGCTCCGGCGGAACCGATGCGCATGATGTTTTCCACTCCGAAAAAGTTGAAAAGTTCGTAGGAATAGATGCCCATAGAGGGCATTCCCATGCCGCTGGCCATCACCGACACACGGGTCCCCTCATAGGTTCCGGTGTATCCTTGTACGCCCCGAACATCGTTTACCAATTTGGCGTTTTCAAGAAAATTTTCGGCGATGAATTTGGATCTTAAGGGATCTCCCGGCATGAGAACCGTTTGAGCGAAATCCCCAGGCATGGCCTGAATATGCGGGGTGGGGCAGTGTTTCATTTTGACTCCTTTCTTTGGGCGACATTTTGTTTTTACGTTTTTTTGGGACTTTCCAAGATACTTCGGCTTTTCTGGTTTTCGGCCTTCAGATATCGGAAACTCAATTTCTCGGACTTTTTGTGATTTTTACGATGCGGTCGGCGCTCCGTTATGACGCTCCGGCGTTTGGAAAGTTTTGCGCGTCCTTCAGCGACGGGATGTCGCCGGTTTGCTTGATCTTTACTCCGGCGCGGGATGTTCTTCGACGAGGACGGGATTCCTCAAAACCCGCAGCAGTGCCGAAGACTGTCCGATGCGTGTTCCGTAGAAATTCGTGTTCCGTAGAAATTATACTATGACGGAAAAAAATAATCAAGACCAAAAAACTTTTTTTGAAACGAGAACTAAAAAAATCGGAAAACCTCTTGCTTGGGAACGGATTTCCGTCAAAATAAAGAAACGGCAGGTTCGAAACGTTAATCGACTTTGCCTTTTTCATTCAGATGTTCTTCTGCCACATAGGTGTTGTCGATGGTACAGATGAAGCTCTCAAAATTCGGTGTGTTATAGACATCCTCAACGCTGCACTCAATCGTCAAAGGAGATTTACGAATGACCGGCGCACCCGCATCCCCAAGGTCATATTCAAACACAGCGGATTTATCCGTCTTTGCTCCGCTGACCGATCCTA
>CANQNM010000053.1 GCA_947625265.1 uncultured Clostridia bacterium | reverse complement strand
AGCATCTCAAGAGCAGTTCCCCGCACCTGCGACAAATGACGTCTGTACTTTTTGTATAACACCTTTTCGCCATCCATCAGCACCAATTTCGCTGTGGTGGAACCGATATCCATTCCAAGTGTCAATGTATGTTCCATTGCTACCCTCTTTTATCTTTGGCCGCAAGCGGCCTCCCGTCTTTCCGGAAACCGGTCTAGGTCTTCGCGTTTTGTGTTTTCTGTGTTTCGTGTGCACGCATTTCACGTTTCACGCTTCAAACACGGCGCGGCGGCGGAGAACCGGACGTTTTCGCCGACGTGGTTTCTGTTGCGTATATCTATGTCCGTACGTATGCATGTGCGGCATGGGAGTATGTACGCCTGTCTTCTCTGCCTTCGGGTTTTTTCCGAAAATGCAGATCCAGATATTATATATGACACATAAAAGGTCTTCAAGACTATTCTGTGAACCGCTTGTAAATTTTAGACTACCCTCATAAAAACAGCGCGTGGGATCAAAAACCGGGAGCGACAGAACCGCAGATACGCGAAAACGCAAAAACCTGAAAACGTGACGCTGCGAGGGCGCGGGACAGAAAACGCGGAAAAGTGGAAAAACGGGAAAACGTAAAGACGTAAAAAACGGCAAACATCACCGGATACAGAGCAATCGTCTTCAAATTTTTTAATTTTTTATTTCTGAACGTCCTTTATATGAATAAACCGGTTGACGAGGGGAGAAAATACCATCACAAAGAAAATTTGAAAAGAGGTTTTTCCTATGAGTTACACAACCAAACGTAAGATCATGAACAGCAGCGTCTATATTGTGCTCGGTCTTGTGATCACGGCGGTACTCTGCGTCACTATCGCAACCTTCGCGGGGATGCGCAACAAAAAGAAACCTGCGGTTACAGACACGCCCACGCCGGATGCGTCGGTCGGTATTCTGTCCACTCCGTCAAAAAACAGGCCCTCAAAACTTCCTCCCGCGTCCTCCGGCGCCTCCAAAAAAGATCCCTCAAAGAGCGACGGAAAGAATACGCCGGTTATTGATCCCGTGAAACCCGTGCTCTATCTGCCCCTTGAAGGCGGTATGCAGAAGGGGTATTCGCCCTCTCAACCGGTATATTCGCTGACCATGAACGATTACCGCACCCATGACGGCATCGATATCAGCGCACCCATCGGGACGGCAGTGGCGTCAATAGGAGACGGAACGGTCGCTGATGTATATAACGATCCCATGATGGGTATGTGCGTCTGCATTGACCACGGCAACGGGTTGGTATCAATCTATAAAAATCTTGCCAACACTCTTCCGGAAGGCATCGCCCGGGGAGCGGACGTAAAGGCCGGACAGACCATCGGCGCCGTGGGGGATACCAGTCTTATCGAACTGGCGGAGGCTGAACATCTTCACTTTGAAATGACGCTCAACGGAAAACACATTGATCCTGCAAGTTATCTCGACCTGTCTACCCTTGTCACCGATAAGGGCGACGACTGAACCCTCCCGCCGGAATTCCGAAAGAGAAATAAGGCCGGTTCAAAAACCTTTTCCGGTTTTGAACCGGCCTTTGCCATGGACTAACGCCGGAAAACGGCCCACAGTGAAAACAAAACATACAAAAACACCTCTGCGGCGTTTCTTAAACGTCTACAGAGGTGTCGGTATTTCTTCTACCGCCCTGCCGTGTAAACCAAAAGAAGAAACCCTGCCATGCAAGGGTGGTGCCCTCTCCGTCCATTTGCGCTTCCAACTTCCGGTTACCGCCGTGACAAAGCAGGGCGGACCGGGAGGCCTGCATCCCTGAAACGGAAGTCCAGGCTCCAATTTTTTCCTGTGGGTCCACGTATCGGAATATCACGCACAAGGCAGCATGCCGACGAAATTTTATCCAGTCACTCTTCTGTATCGTCGTAGTCGATTTCCGGAATCAACTTGTCGTCAAAGAAATCAGCAACGCGGTCAAATTCCTCGTCATCTTCAATAGAAATGAAAATATCCTCTCCATTTTCATCCCGCGCCTGTTTCAAAATCACATAGCAACCGTCCTCGTTGTCTTCCAACGGGATCAGAGCGATGTAAGTCTCCCCTTCAAACTCTTCTCTGCCGATGAGTTGAAACTCGCTTTCCTTTCCCTCCTCGTCAGTGAGCGTGTAGATTTCATCTTCAATAAACTGTTCCCTGTCCATGTCTCCCCGCGTCCGTTCCTTTCCCTGGAAATATTCAACAATTCAATATTCAACTGCGCAGCAACGCAGATACTCACCCATCGACCTACGCGTCTGTCCGACCGCTCGGCGAAAAAGCACGGTCGCCGCTGAAACTTTTCACGCGCCGGCGCCGATCTTTTCGCCGTGCGCAAAGAAACTCTGCGGCCGCTTGCGGCACTGCCGCGCTACAAACCCATGGTCTCGAAAAGCGCCTGCCGAACCGTCGTCCCGGCGCAGTGATATTGTACCCGTTTTTGTGCAGTTTGTCAATGGAAATTGAAAAAATGTCTCTAAGAAAAAAACGACAGGATTTCCGAATTTACCTCGCGTTTATAAAAATGTTACATAAAAATGCACACATACCGGTTCTTTGTATTCAAAATGATCATAACCTCGTGCTATACTATGCATGGTATATAGGATTTTGACGCCGGAACGTCCCTTGCGTTTCGTACATCCGACGCAGTTTCAAAGAACCGGGGTCTGTATGGTCTTTGACACCGAAGTTCCGTGCCCAATCCATGTAGAAAACTTCTCCGATTCCCCGCAGGGGTTGTCCTCCTTCAAAGTTTGACCTTCCTTCAAAGACTTTTGTCAAACATGTCTCGACAAGTAAAAAAGGGGATATAGAACTTTCTAAGCACGGCGGACAGCCAAAAAATTCCGTGCCGGCGTGTTTCTGCGGTTCTCGATATAAATTTCCCTGCTTACCCACTGTCAGCCGCCGTTTTGGACGCACCGAAATCGGCGGCGCCTGAATCGGCAGCGAAAAAGCGGTTTGACATTCTATGAAACACATGTCCGCATTTTTAAGACCCATCATCTTTTTTCAAACGGAGTGAAGTGCAGCAATGGAAAAAATTTTTTCGGATACACCGGCAATGAGTACAAAAATCAAAGCGGACATGAAAATGAGATTGATTCTGCCCATCGCCGCGCTCTTTTTCCTGTTCCTTCTCTCCGGCTGTGCCAAAGACCTTCCAAAGCCGGACGTTCCCCTGTCGAACGTTCCGGTCACCGACTACGTTCTGGTGAGAGGGGACTCCTCCGGCAGTGCGGTTCTGCGTCAAGTGGTCAATCTGAAAAAACAAATCACCGACAAATTCGGAAAGTGCCCTTCCTCGGCCACCGACTGGGCCATAGACGTAGAACAGAATCCGCAAACCCACAGAGAAATACTCATTGGAATCACCAACCGGGAGGAAAGCGTCGCTGCCAACAATCAGTTGAAAGGGAAATACGGATACATTATACGGGGAAACGAAGACTGCATTGTCATCACCGCCAGTTCCGAACGTTTGCTGGAGCGCGCGGTGGAGCGATTTGTCTCCGAATTTTTAGACGCTTCGAAGGACGGGTTCCTTCCCTCTTATTTTGACATTATGAATACGGATGACGGCACCGTGCTCTACCTCGATGAAACCAATAGCCAGACGCCCACTCTTGTGCTTCCCTCAAATGCCCCCCCGCTTTTGAGTTACGCCGCGGAAAGTTTCGCGCAGTTGACAAAAGAATTCTGCGGGATGGACATTCCCATAGTCAAAGGATCCTCTGAGAATGCGGTTGTGTTCGGATTTTACGACGAAAAGGGCTCGGAAAAAGGTGCGGACGACAGAACGTTTTCCTCCGACGTCTGGCAGGTCCGCTGCGTAAACGACTGCGTCGTCATGGAAGGAGATTCCGAACTGCTGCTCATGAGCGCCCTTTCCGCCCTGTACGAATGCCTGACTGAATCGCCCGACCGCACCCTTTCGGGGCAGGCGCTGCTCTGCTACAACAAAATGCTGATTCTGCGCGACAGTTGGCAGCAGAAGGTGCCCCGGATCACAGGCGGCGTATATCTGGGCACTGAAAGCGTCGCTTCCAACAGTTCCAGAAGCCTGTACGAATCGGTAACGCAGACCGCGATGGAAAAATACAGATATATGCTGACCGAGATGTTAAACTACGAATCCATGGGTACCACAATCACCGGATCAACCACCTATCGAAACGAAACGAACAAAAAGGAACTGATTTTGATGTACAACTTCAAAACCGGCGACCTGAATATCGTGGAAACATTCTACAGTTGATTCCGGCAAAATCCCATAGAACTGTCGGCAAACAAACCGTGCGGACAAAGGACCGTATGTCAAAAGACTGAGAATGAATGACCGCACGCTCGGCCGACGAAGTTCAGGGTATAAAACACAAAAATATAAAAACACACTTATGAAGGCGCCTACAGGGCTGCACAACCGTGCACCCGGTTTGTGCCTTCTGTCTTTACATTTTTCATATCCGTTTTCGCTCAACATCCGCCCGTCGTCTTTCGGGCGCACCGACGGCAAACCTCTCTCTTTTCCCGAAACGTTTTCGGATAAGAAAACAAAAGGTAAATGGCGAATCGAACGAAAATTGATCAAAAACACTTGAATATCTCTAAAAAATTTGATATAATACTGTGTGTGCGGTTTGTACAAAACAGACGCAACCCTTCTGCAGTTGTTTTTTGACAGTGTTCGACTTAACGGGATCCGCCGCACGAAAGGAAGATCTCCACCGTGATAAACAAAAAAGCAGCGGATACCATCGTTGAAATATATACCGACGGCGCCTGTAAGGGAAATCCAGGTCCGGGCGGCTACGGTACGATTCTTGTGTACGGCGGAAAAGAGAAAGAACTTTCCGGCGGATTCATAAAAACAACCAACAACCGTATGGAGTTGATGGGAGCAATTGCCGGCCTAGAAGCGCTGCGTCGCCCCTGCGAAGTCGTGCTGACCTCCGACTCCAAATATCTGGTGGACGGTATGAATAAAGGATGGGCAGAAAACTGGCGAGCAAAAAACTGGATAAAGTCGGACGGAAAGAAGGCCTTAAATCCCGAACTTTGGGAAAGGCTTCTGCAATTGACGGCCATGCACAAGGTGACATTCCACTGGATCAGGGGGCACGCAGGGCACCCCTACAACGAACGCTGCGATAAACTGGCAGTGGCGGCGGCGACCGCCGCAAAAGAGGCCCCCACACAAGAATTTTTGGCAACGGAAGAAGATTTCCAATAGGGCAGCCAAAATTGGTACGTAAGAACGGTCGGTGAAAAAAGAGCCTCAACAAACGTCAGCGCCGACAGGCAGACAGAAAACGAAAAATTCCCCATGGGACATGGGAAAGGAAAAACACCATGAGATATCTGGTGGGTATGAGCGGGGGACTGGACAGCAGTTCTGCCGCAAGAGCACTGATAGAACAGGGACATCTAGTCGAAGGCGCATATCTGAAAATGTTTGACGGCGCGAACGCGGACGCCGCGGAAAACACCTGCGAAGAACTGGGAATCCCGCTGCGAATTCTCGATTGCAGACAGTTGTTCGAAAAGACGGTGATCGAGAACTTCGTCGACTGCTACAGAAAGGGGTTGACTCCAAATCCATGCGTGGAATGCAACCGATACGTAAAGATCTCCGTGCTGTGCTCCTATGCGAACGCCCACGACTTTGACCGGGTTGCAACCGGCCACTACGCGTCGGTGAAAAAGACTGAAAGAGGCAGATTTTGTATTCTTCGGTCGGAAAACGAAAAAAAGGATCAGAGTTATATGCTCTGGGGACTGAGTCAGGAACAACTATCCCTCCTGGAATTCCCCCTCTTCTCGGCAGAGAAGGAAGAATTGCGGGCGAAGGCCTCGGCGGCCGGCATGAAATGTGCCTCAGCGAAAGAAAGCATGGACATCTGTTTTCTGCCAGACGGAAACTATGGGGAATTCGTTGAAGAACGGGGCGGCGTTTGCCCCCCGGGAGATTTCGTGGACAAAAGCGGCAAAATTTTGGGGCAGCATCGCGGAATTGTCCACTATACCGTCGGCCAGCGAAAACATTTGGGGATAGCAACAGGCGTGCCCATGTATGTTTCCGACATTGACCCGATAAAAAATCGCATCATTCTCACCCCCTCCTCTGCGGAGTACAAAAAAAGAATCCGCGTGGAAAGAATCAACTTCCAGGCTGTTCCTCCCATGCGGGAGGGAGAAATGGGCGGTCTTACCGTAAAACTCCGTTATGCCCAGAAGCCCCTGAATGTCAGGTGCTATTTTGACTCCAAGGGCGTTACCGCCGTTCTTGAAAAAAGTGCGCGCGGCGTCACCCCCGGACAGAGCGCTGTGTTTTATTTGGGCAATCAGGTGGCCTTCGGCGGCTACATCCAAAAATAACTGGAAAAACGCCTTTAGGAATACGGCGACGGATTTTCGGCAAAAGAACAATATTTCATAGAATAAAGAACAACATTTCATAAGAATAAATATTTGACGGAACGACCGCGGGCGGCCATGTCAGCGGCGGCGTCTCAAAGGGGACAAACGGTTACAGAAGGGGCCGCAGACCGACAGACGATTTTAACAGGCTGCCAAGAGTGAAACCGAGAAGAAGTTCGCATGAAATTCGAAATATGAAACCCGAAGTTTTCAAAAAATAAAATAAGAGGCGCGCGCCCATATGGCGCGCGTAAGTAAAACATGAATTCGTATAAACCGAATCTCCTGAAAGGAGTGATTTAAAATGGCAGAGAAAAGAGATTACTATGAGGTGCTCGGCGTTGATAAAAATGCCGATGACGCCGCTTTAAAAAGAGCATACCGGGTGCTTGCAAAAAAATATCACCCGGACATGAATCCCGGAGACAAGGATGCGGAGGCCAAATTCAAGGAAGTCAACGAGGCGTATGCCGTCCTTTCGGATCCCGAGAAACGGGCGAAATACGACCAGATGGGACACGCCGCTTTTGATCCGGCGGCAGGCGGTACGGGATTTGATTTCGGTGGATTCGATTTCGGCGACATCTTCAGCAGTTTTTTTGGCGGAGGCAGGAGCACTTCCCAACGCAACGCCCCTACCCGCGGAGACGATCTGTTGGCATCGCTGAAAATTGATTTTATGGAAGCCGTGTTCGGTGTAAAGAAGGAATTGTCCTACAATCGCGTGGAGCGTTGCGGAAAATGTGGAGGCAGTGGCGCGGAACCCGGCACAAAAGCCGAAACCTGCCCGACCTGCCGCGGAACGGGTCAGGTTCGACAATCTCAGCGTACGCCTTTGGGCACTTTTCAGACCACCCGCACCTGCCCTGATTGCAGAGGCGCCGGGAAGATTATCCGCACGCCCTGCTCTGACTGCAAGGGCACAGGATTCAAAACCGTGCGGAGAAAACAGACCATCAACATTCCGGCGGGTATCGACAACGGGGAAAGAACCGTGGTACGCGGGGGAGGAAACGAGGGCGCCAATGGAGGAACTGCGGGCGATCTTTACGTTGAAATTTCCGTTCGCCCGCATCCGGTGTTCGAACGCAAGGGCGCGGACGTATATTGCGAACTTCCTGTCACTTTCGTGGAAGCGGCGCTGGGCGCTGAAGTGGACGTACCCACCCTTGAAGGAAGCGAAAAGGTGAAGATTGAAGAGGAAACACAAACCGGAACGGTGATCACCATGCGCGGCAAGGGAATCCCGATCCCCAGATACGGCGGCAAGAGCAGAGGGAACCTTTACCTGCGCTGTGTCGTGGAAACGCCCAAGAACCTCACTGAAAAGCAAAAGGACATTCTCCGTGCTTTCGGAGACGCAACCGGAAACAGGAACTATCAAAAAAAGCAGTCGTTTATCAAACGTTTCTTCACGAAATAAACGCGTAGATGTAAACAGACAGCAGTTGGACGCAAGGCGATCGGTCAACGGCCGCAACGGAGCGGGAAAGGTAAAGTAAAACGAAGCAAATGAAATGGACACAGGTAAAGGTACACTGTTCGGTAAAGGACTTAGACACGGTATGCGCCGTGATGTGTGTCATCGACAGTGGACTGATGATTGAAGACTACAGCGACATTGAAGAAAACCTGATGACGGTTTATGGGGAACTCATCGACGAAAAAATTCTGAAAAGCGACCGAAATGCCGCAGCCGTCAGCGTTTTCATTCCGGAGGAAAAGGATCTTCCGGCCTGCGTGGATTTTATAAAAGAGCGCTTCCAAGCCTGTAACATCGACTGCGTCATGGAAATGAGCGACATGAGCGAGGAAAACTGGGCAGAGCAATGGAAGAAATACTACAAACCCGTGCGCGTGGGAAACCGTCTGGTGGTGCTTCCTCCGTGGGAACACTACGATTTCAAAGAGGACGATGTCGCGGTAGTTATGGATCCGGGCATGGCATTCGGCACGGGAACTCATGAAACCACAAGACTCTGTCTCTCGATGCTTGAGAAACATCTGAAAAAAGGCGAAAAGATGCTGGATGTGGGCACAGGTTCCGGCATTCTCGCCATCGCTGCCCTGAAACTGGGCGCCTCTTTCGTCTATGCCTATGACATCGATCCGGTGGCGGTGCGGGTGGCCAAAGACAATCTGCGCGCAAACAAAGTGGAAGACAGAGCCGTGTGTGGGCAATCGGATCTTCTGGCAAATGTAGATCGCCTTGCCGCCCCTTTTTCCTTTATCACCGCCAACATCGTCGCAGACATTCTCATAAGAATGGCGCCGGACGTCGGACGCTATATGACAAAGGGCGCAAGATTCGTCGCTTCCGGAATCATTGAAGCAAGAAAGCCGGACGTCATCGCTGCCATGGAGGCGGGCGGCCTGAATCTGATTGATTCAGGGGATGAGAACGGTTGGACAGTTCTGATATTTCAGAAAGATTCTCCCACATTCGCAGTTGATTGAAAATTTTCCATGAAGGACGGAAACTGCCGTGCCACGTTTTTTTGTAAGAGAAGATGCTTTCCGTGACGGTCGAATATACATATCGGGGGAAGACGCCCGACATCTTTCAAAAGTTCTTCGCGTAAAGTCGGGAGAAAAACTTACCGTCTGCGACTTTTTCAACACCGAGTACAGATGCGCCGTTTGTACCGTCTCGGAAAATTCTGTAGAACTTCTTGTCCTTTCCAAAGCTTTGTCGGAAAACGAACCGCCCTTCCCCATAACCCTCTACATGGCTCTGCCCAAAGGGGACAAGATGAACCTGGTCGTACAAAAATCCGTAGAATTGGGCGTCAGTCGTATTGTTCCCTTTTCCTCAGCGTTTACGGTGGTTCGGTTAACTGAACAGTCTGCACTAGAAAAAAGAGAGCGATGGCAAAGAGTCGCGCACAGCGCTGCACAGCAGTGCGGTCGCGGACATCCGCCAAAGATCGAAACGCCTGTAAGTTTTTCCATGGCCCTTGCCGATTGCAAAAGCAGGGGCGGAATTTCCTTCATCTGCGACGAACAGGAAGAAAAGGTTTCTCTCGGAGATCTTCTGAAAAATTGTCCCGCACCTGAAAGCCTCTCCTTCTTCGTGGGCGCTGAGGGCGGTTTCGACCGCAAAGAAATCGAAGAGGCAAAAGTTTCCGGAATTCGCGGAGTGACCCTTGGCAAGCGGATTCTCCGCTGTGAAACCGTTCCCCTTTTTGTACTCTCCTGTATCGGCTATACCTTTGAACTCTGATAGTTGTGCATCATTTCTCCCATTTATTGTACTTTTACAGTTTTTTTGGTTTGAAAATCGGCAAATGCACCAAAAATTTTTGGTTTTTTATAAAAAATAGTGATTTAACTATTGAAAAATCACAAAAAACAATGTAGAATGGGGAGGAATTTGATGGGAATTTCATAGGAATTCCATGAAATTCCGTTTGAAAGTCTTTGTGCAATCTGCATATATTTCAAAAATATCTGATAAGCCCTCACCTATGAGTTTCGCGGCTACGAATATCGCAAACGGGGAGGCACGGAAAAAGAAAGGTACGGTCGGAAATATGTCCAACAGACTCTTTCAAAGCCTCATCTATCAAATGAAAGACGCCGTCAACCGGACTGTCGGCGTCATCGATGAGAACGGGTTGGTGATCGCCTGCAGCGAACTTGTGAGAATCGGCGAAGTACGCGCGGCGTTGAGGGAAGAAATCGCCTATGCTCCCGAGGGACTCGTTTCGGGCGGATATACCTACAGACCCCTTGGCGCCGGAACAGAAATGGAATATGCGGTCTTTGTGGAAGGCGAGGATAAAATCGCGGAGAAAATTTCCGCTGTGATCGCCGTTTCGCTGAACAACATGAGGGATCTGTACGAAGAAAAACACGACAAGAATTCACTCATCAAAAACATTCTTCTCGACAACGTTCTTCCCGGAGACATCTACATCAAGTGCAAGGAACTGCGCTTCGGCGCCGAAGTGGATCGGGTGGTTTTCCTTGTCAAATTTCTCAACAAGGGAGAGATCGTTCCTTTCGATGTGGTTTTGGATCTGTTTCCCGATAAGAACAAGGATACCGTTATCAGCGTCGGAGAGCAAGACATCGTGCTGGTCAAGGAAGTTCCCGCCACCACTGAAGTAAAAAAACTGGAACAGATCGCGGAATCGCTGGTAAGCACTCTGGAATCGGAATTCTATATGCAGGTTTCGGTGGGTATCGGAACCATTGTCGGCAACATCAAAGACCTGGCAAAATCCTACAAGGAAGCGCAGGTGGCGCTGGAAGTCGGAAAAATTTTTGACAGTGAAAAGAATGTAAACAGTTACGAAAACCTTGGAATCGGAAGACTGATCTATCAGTTGCCCACCACCCTTTGCGAAATGTTTCTTTCGGAAGTTTTCAGACGGGGATCGCTGGAGAGTCTGGACAGAGAGACGCTTTCCACGATTCAGTGTTTCTTTGAAAATAACCTGAATGTTTCGGAAACATCCAGAAAGTTGTTCGTGCATCGGAACACCCTGGTGTACAGACTGGATAAAATCAGAAAGATGACAGGGCTGGATCTCAAAGAATTTGAGCATGCAATCACTTTCAAAGTAGCCCTGATGGTCAAGAGGTATCTTGCCGCCAAAAACGCCTCGGCAAGATAGATCGCTGCCCGCGCCCGCAGCATATTTCCCGGCGTTTTTCGCCGTACTGCGTCAGTTCCCGACGGGCGTGTCCTGTCAGTTCGCAGGGGAATTGTCCGCAAAAAATTCCCGGTGTATTCGCGCCGTTTTGTCAGTGTGGATGCGATGCCGCCCCAGAAAAATGAAGGAGCAAAAGAAACACCCATGATTGAATTCAGAAATGTGACAAAATTGTACGGTCAATCCGCCCCCGCCCTGGAAAATGTGAACCTGAAAATCGAAAGCGGGGAATTCGTTTTTATCATCGGTGAATCAGGCGCAGGAAAAACCACTCTGACAAAACTTCTTTTGAGGGAAGAAAAAACCAGTTCGGGCGATATTTATGTGGACGGAAAACGCCTGAGGAGACTGAATTTTTTCACCCTTCCCTACTACCGCAGGAAAATCGGATTCGTTTTTCAGGATTTCAGACTGTTTGAAAAAATGACCGTTTACGAAAATGTGGCGTTTGCCATGCGCGCAGTGGGTCAGAGCAGACGGGCGATTGCCAAGAAGGTTCCTCTCATTCTTCGGGTTGTGGAACTGGAGGACAAAAGGGACCGTTTCCCCAGCGCGCTTTCCGGCGGAGAACAGCAACGCGTGGCCTTGGCAAGAGCCCTCGCAAACAACCCAAAGTACATCATCGCGGACGAGCCTACAGGCAATATTGACCCACAGAGAAGTTTGGAGATCATGGAAATGCTCTTAAAAATCCGTGAAATGAACAAAACGGTGATCGTGGTCACTCATGAAAAGGCGTTGGTAGAGCGTTTCGGTCAAAGGGTGATCACCATATCGAAGGGACATGTGGTGTCCGACACCGGAAAGAGTTCTTAAGAGGCTGCCGGATGTATTTTTTCTGTAAAAACCCGGTAATGAAAAACTGCGAATCTCAGAGAAAGACGAATCTTGGACAAAGAAAGGAAATTTTTTGCTCGAGCGAAAGCCGAGACGTAAAATTTCGGTAACGAAAATGGCGTATAGTCCGTTTTATTTCATAGGTCAGGCGTTTAAAAATATCTGGCGCAATGTCGGAATGAGCATCGCCTCTGTCCTTATTCTCATGGCCTGCCTGCTGGTCACGGGCGCTTTTTATTCTGTTGAGCGCAATATCAACTACAACTTAGAGGGATTGGGCGGGTTAAATAAGATTCTTGTTTACATAAATGAAGAGTGCACAGAAGACCAGATACGAAAAATCAAAGAAGAGGCAGAGAATTGTAAAGGCGCACTTGAAGTGACTTTGATCACAAAAGAGGAAGCGCTGAAAGATGAAAAAGATAAAATGGGAGAGGAATTCTCCGACATCTTTGAATGGCTGGAAGAGGGAGAAAATCCCTACAGAGCGTCACTTGAAATAGAATATGAGACCGACAGCGACGTGGCGGCTTTGGAGAAGGCGCTGAAAAACATTGACGGCGTGGATAAAATAGTATCCCGCAGCGATACGGCTGAAAAGGTGGAACAGATAAAAGACGTTGTGTCAAAAGTATTTTTGGGCATGATGGTTCTGCTCTTTACCGTTTCGGTGTTTGTGATTATCACTTCCATCCGACTTGCGCTTTCGGCAAGAAAAAAGGAAATCGTCGTCATGCGCTATGTAGGCGCTACGGGATTTTTTATTACCGTTCCCTTTCTTCTTGAGGGAGCATTGCTGGGACTGGCAGCGTCCCTTGCTGCGTTCGGAGTGCAGTACTACATCTACGGCGCGGTTTTTTCAGGCGTTTCCGAAAACTTTCTCGGGCTGCTGAATCTTCTGCCGGCCTCCGCGCTGTCCGGAACACTTTTCAAAAGTTTTCTTGCCATCGGCCTGGTAACGGGACTTTTGGGCAGCACCGTGTCCCTCGCGAAGTATCTGAACAAATAGAACAACAATCCGGTCTTCAGCGCCTTCGATAGTTCAGCCTGTTCGGCGGCGCGGCATATACCCAGTCACGCGGCAGCAAATGCCTGACGACGCGTAAACGCGAAAATAGTGGAAAATACAAAACAAGAGAGGAAGGAAAAAAGATGAAAAAGTTCTTTCTGTTTTCAAAATGCGGGAAGGTACATATATTTAAAAGAAGAAGCCCGGGTACCGGCAGACTCTGCGCCGCGCTTCTGACGCTGTGTACGGTTTTTCTTTTTACCCTTTCTTCCCTGCCCTGTCTGCCGGCACAGGCGGATAGAATCTCTCAGGACGACATCGACCGTCTTCAGGACAAGGTGGACAGCCTGGAAAAGGCCGCGCAGGAACAAAAGGATCTGCTGGCGAAAATGGAGGCAAACGAAGCCAAACTTCAATTGGCGCTAGGATCCTACGGAACGCTGGCAAAACAGTACTACCGCGAAATTCAGACGGTGGAGGAAGATCGGGCGAAATGCGAGGAGGCCCTGAAGAACTATTCCCTGCAAATCGCCAAACTGGAAGAACAGAAAGAAGAAGTCTATGAAAACTACAAGTTGACACTGCGCGCTCTGCGCGAAAGCAGAGATACCTCCGTTCTGGAGTTGTTCTTCAACTCAGAAAATCTGAAGGATCTGCTCTCCGCCGTGGAACGCGCTAAGGATCTGGCTGAATACAAACGTCAGATTCTGGAAAAAATGAATGAGAACTTCCGCGATATCGAGGAGGAGCAGCAACGCCTTCAGGAAGAACTCGCGGAGCACACGGCGCTGGGTGAGACACTTGAACGCATGAAGGCGCAGGTGGAAAAGCAGATCACCGAAACCGAAACCTATCTCACCGAGGTCGCGCAGGAGATCATGAACGCCAAACAGGCGATCTCGGATCTAACCGAAACCACCGAAGAAACTGAAAGAGAACTTACGGATCTGATCCGCGCCTATGAGGAGCAGTTGGAAAAGGAACGGCTGGCCAAACAGTCTCTGCTCTGGCCGTTGGACTATCCGAGAAATATCCGCTGTACCAGTCCCTATGGATACCGGTATCATCCCCTCACAGGCAACTACAGTTTTCACACAGGCGTTGATTTGGCGGGGCCCACCAGCGGCGTGATCATGGGAGACAACATCTACGCCGCCATGGACGGAACGGTAATCACAAGCGTCGTCAACCGCGGCAAAACCGGCTACGGCACCTATGTGATCATCAGCCACGGATACAGCGAACGTTACAAAGGAAATGTCAGCACCCTCTATG
>CANQNM010000052.1 GCA_947625265.1 uncultured Clostridia bacterium | reverse complement strand
CCGCAGGGCGATTGAATATCCTATCTGCTCAATTATTTTTTCACCTTTTTTGGTCTCACATCATTGACAAAACTACAAAACCGACAGAAGAGATTTGGCGGGAAACGTCGTCTTATCTTTCGATATAAGCGTCTCTTTCCGCGCCCACCGAAATATACTTGATAGGGCAGTTTACCATTTTTTCAAGAGCGAGAACATATTCCTGCGCCTCTTTTGGGAGTTTTGAAAAGTCTCTGATTCTCGATATGTCACACTTCCACCCGTCGAGATATTCGAAAACCGGTTTTGCTGCGTTGAGCGCTTCGCCCGTGGGAAAATCGTGAAGGATTTTTCCGTTTACGTCGTATGCGATGCATACCGGAATTTTATCCATATAGGAGAGCACGTCCATTTTTGTCAGCGCCAGAAAATCCGCTCCCTGCATCCGTACGCCGTAGGCGGAGGCTACCGCGTCAAAAGCGCCCACCCGTCTCGGTCTTCCGGTGGCGGCGCCGTATTCGCCGCCGGCCTCCCGCAGAGCATGCGCTTCCTCCCCCCACATTTCCACCGTAAACGGTCCTTCGCCCACACATGAGGAATATGCCTTCATGATGCCAATGGAGAGATCTAACTTATGGTTGGGCACTCCCGCACCCACAGGTCCGTAAGCCGCGATGGTGGAAGAGGAAGAAGTGTATGGATAGATGCCGAAATCAATGTCGCGTAAAGCGCCCAACTGCGCCTCCAGCATCACCCTTTTCCCCTCTTTCAGGGCTCTGTCAAGGTAAACGGAAGTATCGCAAATAAACGGTTTCAACTGCTCGCCGTATTTCAGCAGCCAATCCAACATCGCCCCATAGGAAAGTTTTTCGCCGCGGTATACTTTTTCTATGGTCATGGATTTGAATTCCACAATGTCTTTTAGTCGGCTCCTCAAGTACTCCGGATGAAGCAAATCTCCCATCCGTATACCTTTTTTCATGTATTTGTCGCCGTATACCGGTGAGATACCCCGACCGGTAGAACCGAACTTCCTGTCGGCCAGACGCTGTTCCTCCATGCGATCCAGCGCAACGTGATACGGCATGCAGATCTGCGCTTTGTCACTGATCTTCAGGTTTTCGGGGCAGATTTTGACTCCTGCATCTATCAGTCTCTTCATCTCTTTGGTGAGATGCTCGATGTCTATAACCATGCCGTTGCCCATGACACAGACTACTTCTTCCCGCAAAATTCCAGACGGAAGCAGGTTTAAAATAAACTTTCCCAGATGGTTGACCACAGTATGTCCGGCATTGTTGCCTCCCTGATAGCGCACCACAACATCCTCGTTTGCGGAGAGCAGGTCCACCATTCTGCCTTTTCCCTCATCGCCCCAATTGATTCCAACAATCGCAGTTAACATTTGTGTTTCCGCCTTTCATGCGTTTTTGTGTATTTCTATCCGCATTGTTTATGTTTGTGGGTTTACTGTTGCCGCACGCTTTTTTAGATTCCGTGCGGACGTCCCCAGACTTCATTATACCTTTTTTTTATGCTTTTGTAAAGACGTCTCCGTTTTTTAAAATATTGTTCTTTTCTATAATACCCATAAGAATATCTGATAAACGCTCTGCTGACATAAGTACGTCTTATAATCTATTGTCTGTGTTTTCCGGTTTGTGATCGTTCTGTGAAAGAACTGAATTTTTCATGAAACCGGTTGACAAAGTACGGAAAAAGCGATACAATCACCCCCGAGTTAGTTATAAATCTAATTTTTAAATAAGCGAAAGGAAGGAACCGATGAACAAACGGAAAGAATGTGAAAGCGCGGAACACAGGGGCGCTCCCGCAATGATGATGCTGGTTAACGAACTGTCGAGATTTTTCCGCAGAGAGATGAGAAAAGTCTGTGAGGAAAACGGCGTTCCTCTTGGTTATAGAAGTTTGCTTTTCCATCTTGCGAGAAACAACGGATGCAATCAAAAACTTCTTTCGGAACGCACCGGGCTTAAACCTTCGACCGTCAGCATCACCGTGGAAAAGATGGAAAGGGACGGATATGTCCGTCGGGAAAGAAACTGCTTAGACAGCAGGGCGGTCAATGTGTTCTTAACCGAAAAGGGACTGGATATCGACAGAAAAAACAAGGAAAAGGTAGATCAGTTGGAACGGCAGTTTGAAGAAAACATTACAAACGAAGAACGCCGAACCGTCGTTGTGATTCTTGAAAAGGTGATGCGCGGATACTGCGAAAGCCAGAATTTTTCGTGCCCTGCCTGCATTTCGAAGGATGGGGAGGAAGAAGACGAGTCCAACAAGGAGCAGGTTCCATGAGAAAGCGTTTTTTTGAGTGCGGTATTGCGACTTTCGGACCAAAGTATGGAAAATTTCGATCAACCGAAAACCGCGCAAAATCTGTGGCAATTTTACCTATGGCGATTTGGGAAGGAATGGACATAAACGAAAATGAAAAAATGGTTTAAGTATGTAAAACCCTATCTTCTCTATTTTATTTTAGGCCCCATTTGCATGATCATTGAAGTCATTGGCGAAGTGTTGATGCCAAAATTTTTGGCAAACATCATCAATCTGGGAACCGCCTGGCAAAACACAGGCCCTTTGATTTCCGATATTCAGAACACGTTGAACGTGGGAGGATCTATAGCGGAGAACAGCATCAAACAGTTGATTACCTATATCGGATATCTCGGCGAAGAGGGATTGCGAAACGCCGGGGAGGCCATTGAAAAAGCATTTTCCGCCGGAAACTCCATGCAACTGAGCGAGGCGCTGTCCGGAGCGCAGGGGATTTTCAACGCTCTTGAAAGCGGTCCGTATATTTGGCAGACCGTGGGTTCTGCCGCGCTGATGGTTCTGGTGGCGCTTTTGATGATGGCAGGCGGCGTGGGAGGAGCATATTTCGGCGCGAAGGCGTCGGTGAATTTTGCCGCGGATTTGCGCAGGGATCTGTTTGAAAAGGTACAGGGATATTCCTTTTCAAGCATTGACAAATTTCAGACGGGATCCTTGGTCACAAGGCTCACAAATGACGTGACGCAGATGCAGAACGTTGTGAATATGGCGTTGCGTATGATGCTTCGATCCCCGGGAATGCTTATCGGAGCGTTGGTCATGGCGATTCTTCTGCAGCCAAAACTTTCAGTGGTTCTGGCGGTGATTCTTCCTTTGATGGTCGTCGTGATTGTGGGGCTGGTGTTTGCCGGATTTCCCAAATTTGCAAAAATGCAGGAAATGGTTGACGGGCTGAATTCCACCGTTCAGGAAAACGTTACCAATGTTCGCGTGGTCAAATCCTTTGTCCGCGAAGAGCACGAGATTAAAAAATTCAGGAACGCCAACAAAAATCTGAAAAAGGCGGGGATGTCCGCCATGAAAACGGTGATTTTCATGTCGCCGGTGATGACGCTCTTTATGAACACGGCGGTAATTGCCGTTCTTTGGTTCGGCGCGGGCATGGTGCAGGCGGGCGGAATGCCGGTGGGCGATCTCTCGGCGTTTATCACCTATGTGACTCAGATTTTAAACTCCCTAATGATGGTTACTATGATGCTGGTCATGTCTTCAAGGGCTTTGGCATCCGCAAAAAGAATTTCTGCGGTGTTGGACGAGAAAACCGACCTTACCGACGAAAATGCAAAGTGTAAAGATCTTTCGGTAAAAGAGGGAAAAATCGAATTTAAAAATGTCTCTTTCAGGTATTTCAAAGGCAGCGAGGATCCCGTGCTCGATAGAATCAGTCTGACGATTCCCGCGGGGGCCACGGTAGGAATCATTGGTTCTACAGGCTGCGGAAAAACCACCTTGGTTTCGCTGATTCCACGTCTGTACGACGTTGACGGAGGACAGGTGCTGGTAGACGGCGTGGATGTGAAAGATTATTCTCTGTATAACCTGAGAGAGGGTGTGGGTATGGTCCTCCAAAAGAATATTCTCTTTTCCGGTACGGTGGCGGATAATCTTCGTTGGGGAAACGAAAACGCATCAGATGAGGAACTTCGGCAGGCAGCGGAGTTGGCTCAGGCGGACAAATTTGTTTCATCCTTCAAGGAAGGTTATGATACCGAACTGGACCAGGGAGGAACCAACGTGTCCGGCGGGCAGAAACAGAGACTGTGTATCGCACGGGCGCTTCTGAAAAAACCGAAGATTTTGATTTTGGACGACTCCACGTCTGCCGTGGACACTGCCACAGAGGCGCAGATCAGAGAAGCGTTTAAAACGCATCTTAACACTTCCACCAAAATCATTATCGCGCAGCGCATTGGTTCGGTAAAGGACGCCGACATGATCGTTGTAATGGACGAGGGACATGTTTCGGGCGTGGGAACGCACGAGGAACTGCTGAAGACCAACGAAGAATACAGGGAGATTTACATTTCCCAGACCGACGGAAAGGGAGTGTGAGCACATGGCAAAAAGAACCCTTGAAGAATTGCAGAAACAGTATGCCGCAGGCAGCGCTCTTTCCGGCGGGGGGCAGCAGCAAAGAAGAGGTTTTGGCGGTAGGCCCGGCAGGCCAGGCGGTCCGGGGGGACCGGGTGCACGGATGGGCGGTAAACCAAAGAACACGAAAAAAACATTGGGAAGACTTTTGGGATATATCGGAAAGTATAAACTGAGACTTGCTGTTGTTCTTTTTTGCATGTTGGGAAACACCGCGACGTCTCTTGTCGGCTCTTTCATGCTGACCCCAATTATCAATCGCATCGCAGGTACAGAATTGGGCGATAAGGCCGGAATATTTGTAAAGTTGGCGGACAGCGTTTTTTCATCGATCGCCGAAAGCGCTCCCTTTAGAGCACTCCTTTCGGGTGGAAAACTGACCGATATGATGACATACCTTGCCGCGGCGGTCGCAGTCATGGCGACGATTTATCTGTGCGGTATTTTGTTCAATTATCTCCAGGCAAGGCTGATGCTCTCGGTGTCTCAGGGCGTTGTGGAAAAAATGCGCAATGACCTTTTTGAAAAACTTCAGACCCTGCCGCTTCGGTTTTTCGATTCGGGGAGCACCGGAGAAGTGATGAGCCGTTTTACCAACGATATAGACAATATAGACGTGATGATGAACAACTCGCTGCTCTCTTTTGTCTCGGGAACGATCACGCTGATCGGAACTTTTATCTTTATGATCACCACCAATCTCCCGCTGACACTGATCATTCTGGCGTTTGTTCCGGTCATTGCCATAGGCGGCGGCGCCATTGCAAAGAGGAGCACAAAATTTTACAAAGGACAGCAGAGCGCTATCGGGGCGGTGAACGGCTACATCGAAGAATCGGTGACCGGGCAAAAAGTGGTGAAAGTCTTCAACCACGAAGAGATCTGCGTGGAAGAGTTCGAGGAATTGAACGACGATCTGCGCGACAAGCAGTTTAAAGCTCAGTTTTATGGTGGGATTATGGGACCGATCATGGGCAACACCACTCAGATCACTTACGCGGCGACGGTGTGTGTAGGGGGCGTGCTCATGTTTGTTTCGGGTTTCACACCCGGGGAACTCACGGTTTTTTCAAACTATTCCAGGCAGTTTTCCATGCCGATTAACATGATTTCCCAACAGATGTCGGCGATTTTTTCTGCGCTTGCCGGCGCTGAACGGGTGTTTGCCGTGATGGACGCTGCTCCTGAGCCGGCAGACGACGTGGATGCGGACGCAATGCCCGAGATGAAAGGGTATGTGCGTATGGAGAATGTAACTTTTGGATATGAGCCGGGCAAAACCATTCTGCATGGGATTACGCTCTATGCGAAACCTGGACAGAAGATTGCCTTTGTGGGATCCACCGGCGCGGGAAAGACCACGGTGACGAATCTTCTGAACCGTTTTTACGATATTGAGGAAGGTTCGATCACCATCGACGGAGTAGATATTCGCCACATTCAGAGGGAAGTTCTGCGCAAAAATATCGCCGTAGTTTTGCAGGATACCCATCTGTTTACCGGAACGGTGATGGAGAATATTCGTTATGGAAGGCCGGACGCCACAGACGAGGAGGTCATTGCCGCCGCCAAAACTGCTTCCGCCCATTCGTTTATCATGCGGTTGGAAAACGGGTATCAGACAATGCTGCAAGGTGACGGTGCCAATCTGTCTCAGGGACAGAGACAACTGCTGAATATTGCACGGGCCGCTATTTCCAAGGCGCCAATTCTGGTGTTGGACGAGGCGACGTCCTCTGTGGATACCAGAACTGAGCGACACATTGAGCATGGAATGGATCGTCTGATGAGCAACCGTACCACCTTTGTCATTGCCCACCGTTTGTCTACCGTACGAAACTCAAACGCCATCATGGTGCTGGAAAAAGGTGTGGTCATCGAACGGGGTACGCATGAGGAACTTCTGCAGATGAAGGGAAGATACTATGAACTCTACACCGGAAAAGCGGAACTCACGTGAAGTATGTATTTAACGCAGAATCGTGCAGGCAAACGGTGAGGATATTTTGTAAAATGTAAGGGGACGCCGCGAACATCTGCGGCGTCCCCTTACATTTTCAGGTTTTATTTCGGGCGATCCGACTTTTAAAGGTTCCTTGTCACGATCACATCCGCACCGGATCCAAGGATATTTTCAACCACCACCTGTCCCACTTTTACGGGGGAGGTGAGACTGTACTTTTTAAGTTCCTGTACGATCTTTATCATCAGTTTTTTTGAAACAGGGGCGGAAGTGCGCACGGGGCAGCGGGGAAGAATGGCTCCGGAAACGGGAACGGTGGTGGTGACCACTCTTTTCGGATCGGTTAACTCATTTTGTGCGTAGACGGTTCCCCTTGGGCAGGAGTTCCCCGAAACTTTCAGCGTTTGTTCGTCGATTTTCAGACGGCACCCTTTGGGACAGGTGACACAAATCATTTCTTTCATTTGCATATTGTCCTTTCTTTGGTTATTTCTCCACCGATACGGTGAGATCCCGCGCGTCTCCGATGGCCTCCCTCGGCAATTGGATTTTTTCCATTTCTCCTGGAGCCATATGAGTTCTTTTGGCGGTAAAGACTGTTCTTTGCCCATCAGAAACTTGAATTTTGACGTCGTCGAGAATTTTCCGCACGCGAAAAGAGAGGGATACTGTCTTTTCCTCGGCGTTTTCCCGGATATATTGGGGCACTGTGTAAGAAACGGCGCCGTCTGTTTTTATGTGAACGGCCCGATGTTCTGGGATCTTACCGAGGATTCTGTTCGCCGCGGAGGCGCCGGCCCTTGCCGCTTCCTCGGAAACATAGTCCACAAGATCGTGAACGTGCACCACGTTTCCGCAGGCAAAAACGCCTTCCAGCGTTGTCTCCATGTTGTCATATACCAAGGGGCCGTTGGTGCGCGGGTCAATTTCGATACCCGCGCCTCTGGTCAGTTCATTTTCGGGAATCAATCCCACTGAGAGCAGCAGTGTGTCACAGTCAAAATCCATTTCGGTTCCGGGAATGGGATTCCTGTTTTCATCTACTTTCGAGACGGTGACGCCGGTGAGTCGCCGGTCTCCCCGTACGTCAGTGACCGTGTGGGAAAGATACAAAGGAATGCCGAAATCTTCAAGACATTGGACGATGTTCCTGGTTAGTCCTCCGGAATAGGGCATAACTTCCACACAGGCGAGAACCTTCGCTCCCTCCAATGTCATGCGGCGTGCCATGATGAGTCCGATGTCCCCGGAGCCAAGGACGACCACCCGTTTCCCGCAGAGATACCCCTCCATGTTCAGGTATTTCTGTGCCGCTCCCGCGGTGAAGACCCCTGCGGGACGGCTTCCTGGGATGGAGATCGCGCCGCGGGTGCGCTCTCTGCATCCCATGGCGAGAATCACTGTTTTTGCCTGTAATTCGAAATACCCCTGTCGGCTGTTGAGGGCGCAAACCGTCCGATCCTCTCTCAGTTCCAAAACTGTTGTTCCGGAAAGAATGTCCACCGTGGTGTCTTTTAGCATGTCTATATATCGCTGTGCGTATTCGGGACCGCTCAGTTCCTCTTTAAACCGGTGCAGACCGAACCCATTGTGAATGCACTGATTGAGAATGCCGCCCAGCGTGTCTTCTCTTTCCAAAATCAGAATATCTTTTACGCCCTTTTCATAAGCGCCATATGCGGCGGCGAGTCCCGCGGGACCTCCCCCGACGATGATCAGATCGCGCATGGTTTTCCCCCTTTTACAGTTTGGAAAGAAGGATGAAACTTCCTTCTTTGTCTTTTAAAATTTCTTCCTTTTGCCTATTTTGTTCCCGTGCGAGGATGTCCACTACCCTGGGCCCGCAGAATCCTCCCTGGCATCTTCCCATGCCAGCGTTGCAGCGGCGCTTCACACCGTCGACCGTTTTTGCGGGAATGGGACCATGCGCTGCCGCGACGATTTCCCCTTCGGTAACCGTTTCACAGCGACAGACCACCCTTCCGTAGGAGGGGTCTTTTTTTATAAGATCATTCTTTTCGCTGCTAGACAGTTCCTTTACACGAATTACTTTTCGACTGTCTGTATAGTCTTCTTTTTTTCGGAGCACAAGCCCGTCATTTTCAAGAAGTTTCACCACGTACTCACCAATGGCCGGCGCGGCGGTCAGCCCCGGAGATTTAATGCCTGCCACGTCAAGAAATTTTTCTTCTCCGAAAAAAATGATGAAATCCTTCCGGTCGCTGTTGGAGCGTACACCTGCGAAATTTCGTATGGTGTTGCGGTAGTTGATTTTGGTCATTGTTTTTTCAGCAGTTTTTCTGACGAACGCCAACTGTGCGGCGGTGGTGGAGGTGTCTTCGCAATTTTCTATGTCCACGGCGTCCGGACCGACGATCAGGTTGCCGTGTACCGTCGGGGAAACAAGGACTCCTTTGCCGACTTTGGAGGGACATTGGAAGAGTGTGCGCGTACAGAGCGTTCCCTCGCTTTTATCCAGCAGAAAATACTGTCCTTTGCAGGGGATAATACGGAAGGCGGGGGCCGCGACCATTTCGTGTATCTGGCCAGAATGCACGCCCGCGCAGTTGATCACATATGCCGTTTCAAAACTCTTTCGGTTCGTATGCACACGCCAGGCTGTTTCTGTTTTTTCAATCGCATGTACTTCGGTTTCCAAAAAAAGTTCAGCGCCGTTTCTTACCGCTGTTTCGGCCATTGCCAGAGCATAGTCCCAGGGGGAAACGATGCCAGCCGAAGGAGCGTAGAGCGCGCGGCGCGCTGTGGGCGAAAGATTTGGTTCCAACTCATGCAGTTCCTCGCTTTCGAGAATGCGCAGATCCGGCACGCCGTTGGAAATTCCTCTTCTGTACAGTTTTTCCAGCGTTTTATCCTCATCTTCAGAGAAGGAGAGGACCAGCGATCCATTTTTTCTGTAGGGAACGTCAAGTTTTCGGCACAGTTCTTCCGCCATCAGACATCCTCTGACATTGAGTTTTGCCATCAACGTCCCCTCCTCCGGATCAAAACCGGCATGGATGATGGCGCTATTGGCGCGGGTTGCGCCCATGGCAACATCATTTTCTTTTTCAAGGACGGCGATTTTTAGTTGGTATCTTGAAAGGGCATAGGCGGTTGCTGCGCCAACTACGCCGCATCCAACGATCAGAACATCATACATCTTGATTCTCCGTTTTTCTGTTCTTAAAATTCTTGGTATTCTTAAAATTTTTGGTATTTTGCAAAATTTTTGTCTACAGCCGCCGGTGTGAAGAGCGGGTTTTTTGCAGGAATTTTGCCCAAAAGATCCGCAGAAAATTCGCAATCCTCGGGGATTTCGAAAAAGATCTTTACACAGGGGCAGTTTGAAAAAAGAAGTTCACACCGTTTCAGCGCGGCCGTATGTGGGATTATAGCATGTTTTTTTCCCAAACGCAAGGCGGAGAAAGAGATTTTTTGCGTTTGCCGTCCGACTTTTTGAATCGTGGGAAAATAAAAAATCAAAAAAGAGAGAAAAACCTCAAGAATGCTTTGTTGCATTTACTGCACTTTAAAAAGCCAACCTTTTTGACTGACTTTTTTAACTGACTTCTTTGATAAACCGGGGGCCGTCGTATTTACGGCGGCCCCCAGAAAAGCGAATCAATTCTTTTTCTTTTTTCTCGTGACGGCGAGAGCGACAGCAATCGCGGCGATAACGGCGATTGCAACAGATACTAGGACGACGATGATGATAATCGGCGTTTTTAAAGGCGTTTTTTCTTCGGTATCAGTAGGGGAAGTAGGCGTTTCGGCATCACTTTCACCGGAGGGAGATTCGCTTTGTGAGGGCTCGGGAGCGCGCACAGCATCCCTTGAGAAAGATTTTTCGGTACGAATCAAAAGGGAAATCACCGCGTTAATTTCCGCTACCGACGCGCTTTCATCGCCCTGAACAGCCGTAACGGCGTCAGTAAGATTTTTATACAGTTGTGAAGAATCGGCGGAAATTCTGTCGCCCAATGTATCTGCGGTCACTTTCAGAGCGTCAAAATCCTTTTTTAACTCCTGTTTTAGATTTTCTCTTTTGGTTTTGACCTTGTCGGTTTGAGCGCTGATCAGAGCCTTTGCGGCGTCGATTTTTTCAACTGCATCTTTGAGTGCTGTATAGGAAGAGGAATCGGTTGAAAGTTTTATCGCCGTCTCAATGAACTTCGCAGCGCTTTGTTTTGCGGCCGAATCAAAGTCGGTAAGATCGGTAGACTTGTAGGCATCGGCAAAACCTTTGAGTTTGCTTTGGAAGGTCTGCATTTCTTCTGCCGCTGAAGGATCGACGGTGATTTTACCGATTGTGAGATTCAGTACGTCGTAAAGAGATCCGTCGTCCTCCAGAATTACTGCTTTCATTCCCTCGGTAAGCGGTGTCTCGTCGGAGACCACGGTTTCCCCGTCAAGGAAGACGACTTTACCGCCCCGGGTGGTGGAAAACATTGAGGAAATATCCGCAGCTGTATTGCCTTTGGCCTTTCCGGAAATCACGTTCCCGGACACGGTCAGGGTGCTGTCCGTTTTTAAGGAGGCGCTGTTTGGCTCCACGGCGACGGTGGTGAAGAAACAGTCCTGAATCTCCGTGAGAACTTCTTTCAGGCTTCTGTGGTAGATATCGCCTTCAACAGGGACTGGCTCGGAAATGTACTCCTTGCCGTTGAGTATCGCCAAGGCCACTTCGCGGCCATAGTTGTAGTATGTCACGGTGTTGGATACACCCAGTGTATCGCTGCCCGAGGTAATGGCGGTACCTGCTCGGATTTTCTCCTCGGCTTTGGTGAGAAAATTGTTCCACATCCGGTAGTAGTAATCTTTTATCAGACCGTTATACTGTCTGTAGGCGTAGTTTCCCAGATCCAACGTGCTCCAGTTTGTGATCAGAATTACGGCGTCCAGTTTCATCAAATCTCTGTCGAAATCACTGTATTTTCCGGTTCTGGGATCGTCACACCAGGAGTCCACACGTCCCACCCAGCTGCCCAATAACTGGTTTTTCGAAAAACCGTTCAGTTCGTCTACCAGCAGCATGATGCGTAAGTATTTGGTTTTCAGGGGATGGAATGTGTCATAGTCTGCGACTTTGGCGGCCTCAAACATCTGGGCAAGAACAGAGGTCGCGATATTGGAAAGCTGCGTGCTGAACAACTCCACCATGTCGTAGACATAGGTTTCCTCATCGCAATACTTGTCGTACTCTCCGAGAAGTTGGCTGAGGATTTCCTCATATGTTTCCATTTTGTAATTGGGGAACCAATAGCCTCCAGTATAGTCGAACTTAGGATAGTTATTGATGCTGTAGTTAATGGTTGTGCCGTCATAGGTGTTTTGTCCGTAGAGGTTCTTTATGAGTTTCGCCCATGCGTCCACGTTGCCGCCTGTTCCGCCATAGCGGCGTTCCGCATAGTTTTTAATCCAATCGTCCACGTTCATTGCACTTTGTGTCCAACCCAATTCCCAGAAAAGATCAAAGACCACCGGGTTTCTTTCGGAACCTTCGCTTGTCAGGCCGATCCCTTTCATGTGATCGGATTCCCGGAGCGCCCGAACCATGTCCTTGGACATTTTGGACAAATTCATGTGCGCGCCGTCTCTCCCGCCGTAGTTTTCAAGAATGCAATAGCACCAGGAAGAGCCGCCGAATTCATAGCCGCCGTAATTGGAAATATTGGTCCACCGGGGACTTTGCACTGCGGCCAGATCCAGCAGGAGTATGTGACTTTCCCTGTCTTCTCCCCATCCTTCAACGACGTCCGGCAGGGGATTTTCCCACCAGGATTGAATGATCCATACGCCCTCGTTGTTCTCTTCAATAATTTTGTCAAGGACGGAGCGACTCATATTCGCCTTGTTGAACTGGGCGCTCAGATTGAACCCGGAACTGATCTCATGGAGAAAGTCCCCCGCGTAGTAGTCGCCGATTCTGCCGTAAATTTGTTCCTGAACTTCATAGAATTTCTTTGCCATGGAGTCAAAACCGGGGAAAGTGGTGTTTAGCGCGTAGGGGCGGGTAAAGCCAGACCAACTACCGGTATCCGTCATATACTTCGATACGTTTTCAAAGCCTTGTTTTGAAAGCGTTTCTTGGGCCTTCGAAGCGAAATTTGTGGGCAATGTGCCGGTGAACGCCTGCAGGCAGGGATCGGCGCCCATAACCGAAAGGTACCGCTGATTGACTCTGGCCATTTCAACGGTGTCAATAATCCAGTTGTCCGAAACGGGTCCCCCGTAACTTTCGAGATTTCCCATCAGCCACCATGCCTTCCAGGAGTATCCGCAAACATACTCGATGGCTTCCTGTACGGTGTATCCGTAGTTCTGCAGATACAGTACCCAAAGTGCCTCCGTGGCGGTGGTATCCAGAATCACATTGATGCCTGAGAGCATTAGGTAATCCAACTCCCTCTGCCATTCATCAAACCCGTAGTACGACATGGTGTAGGAAAGGGTGCAGTAGTTATAAGTGTAACGTACTTCGTAAGGCGATTCCTTTTTTATCACTTCTTTTACCGGTATGACGGTTTCAGGCATATGTACCTGGGAGGTTTCTTGTGAGACATTGATCTTGCAGAAATATTTCAGGTAATAGTTCAAACCGGTTGCAATGGAAACGCCTTCGTTGCCTTTGATGTGAATTTTTCCGTTTGAATCTGAGATTTCGTAATAGTCGTTTCCCTTTGCGGCAGCGTCAACCTCAAACTCAAACCACGACAGGTACTTTTCCCCCAAAATTCTTGTAACAAGACCCTCCAACGCTTTAACGGTATCTTCGGTTGTATATGTGTCTTTCACATCGTATTTTCCGTTTTCGTCCTTGATTTTCGAGAGATCGACGCCACAGTTTTCAAGAAGCCATTCCTCGTATGGCTGAATCTCTATGGAATTTCTTGTAGGGGTGACAGGGGTTTGGGATTCGGTTCCGTATACCTCGACCTCGGAGATGTAAGTGGAACTGCCGCTGCCCCGTGTGGACATGGTGCTCATCACCCTGATCACTCTGTAGCAGCCAGCGGGAGTCACGTCGAAAACAAAACCTTCCTCCGTTGCCTTGGCGGGCGCCGTCATGGAACCGATACGGTCAAAATTTACTCCGTCGATACTTCCGTAAACATTGAATGCCGTTTGGTAACTTCTTACATTTGTGTTCTTCAACGGCTGCTTGACGATCACTTTCGTCACATCATAGTTGCTCAGAAGGTCAACCTCGACGTACATCGGGATGCCCGAGACATACCATGCGGAGTCGGCGCTGCCGTCGGTGACCAGTGCCGCGAGGTTTTTTGCGCCGTTCGAATAGGCTGGTTTACCTTTTGCTACATTCTCGCTTTCCTCATCCGCATAAGTTTTTGAAGGAAAAGCCGCGGATATCGAAAAAACGGTTAGAAGCGCGAGAACCAACGACAGGGTGCGAAGTTTTTGTTTCATTTTCTCCTCCTGCTCCGGATGGAAGGCATTTCCACCCAATAAAATATCCGGATTCAGTATAACACATTTTTATTTACAATTCAATACTTATTTATTCGCGATTGAACAAACATTTTCCACTTTTTAACGAAGATACCTGGTGTAACGTCGGGCGACCGGACGGGCGAAGCGTTTTGATTTTAACGGCGGGATGCGGCCTACGGCCTTGTTTCAGATGACGGCGCTGTCGCCAGCGGTATGAATGAGCGGAAGAAGAAAATGTACCGCGCGTTTTCGCCTAATGTTCCTCGGTCACAAAGCAGCCGACCTGACATGACATCGGTGTTTTTTTGCTGTCTCCCGTCTTTTTTTTCAGGATACCTCCTGTCTATCCGAAATTGGAGCGCAAACGCCGAGAAAAGCGGGAGAATATTGAAAGAAACGCGAGATCGCGAGATAGAGAAGAAAAACTGTTTTACGTGAACACGGCAAACACCAAACTTCGGACTGTTTTTTTCAATGTGTAGTTTTGTCAATGATGTGAGACCAAAAAAGGTGAAAAAATAATTGAGCAGATAGGACATTCAATCGCCCTGC
>CANQNM010000051.1 GCA_947625265.1 uncultured Clostridia bacterium | reverse complement strand
CCCGGCCATAAGTGGGGCGACGACATCGTGAGCGTGGAAGAGATCCAGTTGATCCCCACCCCCTACGGTATGGTTATCATGTGCGACGCTTTCTCTCCCTTTGAGATCGTGGCCGTCCGGGGCAGTTCCTTCACCAAACCTGAAGGACACACCTTGGTGGTGGTGGAGGGTGCCAACGGCGCCGTTACCCTGAATGGTTCGGAACTTCTGGGCGGGGCCGGCAACGTCAGTTTCAAGGCCGGCGAGAGCAAGACCTTCACCATCACCCCCGACGAGGGCTACGTGGTTGACACTGTGGCAATCGGAGGCGTGGCGCTTACGCCCAACCAGGACGGCACCTACACCGTCACAGCCGGAAAAGATTTCAACTCCAACGACGTCCTCAGCGTCACCTTTGTGCCCGAGAATGTGAAGACCGAGGGCAGCAAGACCTTGGTCTCCAAAGCCTGCTCCCATCCCACTGAGAGTATTGTCAAGGTTCAGGAGGATGGTCATACTGCAGACAAAGATGCTACCTGCACCGAGGACGGCTATGTACTCGCTACTAAATGCGAGGATTGCGGCACTCAACTTACTCAGAGTCACGTTATCCACGCCACAGGCCACAAATACGACCACACCCCCGAGTACAAGGCTCCCACCTGCACCGAGGATGGCTACGATGCCGACGTCTGCACAGTATGCGGCGATAAGGTGGCTCATCCCATTCCCGCCCTGGGTCACAACTTCACTGGCAGGGCCGAAGGCGACAAGGACGGCCATCGGATCCCCTGTGTCAATCCAAACTGCCGGGTGACAAGCGAGGTCGCGGATCACGTGGGTGGTTCCGCCTCCTGCGTGAGCGGCAAACACTGCGAAATCTGCGGATATGAGTATACTGCGAAAGACCCGACGACGCACACTGGCGGCACGAGGGTTGAGGGACAGAAAGACGCCACGGTGGACTCCGAAGGTTACACAGGAGACACCTATTGCCTCGGCTGCGGAGAGAAGATCGCGGAAGGAAAGGTCATTGAGAAACTTGTTCCGCCCCACGTACACGACTACAGTATCTGGAAGTCCGACGGAGAGAAGCACTGGAAGGAATGCGAATGCGGCGAGAAACTGGAAGGCAGCGAAGCGACGCACACCTATGGCGCTTACGTGAACGAGGGCGAGAAACATTCTCACACCTGTACCGCTTGCGGATACAAAGAGGAAAGCGCGCATACGCCCTCCGAAGACGATCACAACTGTGAGACGGCTGTGGAGTGCACAGTGTGCAAAGCAATTCTCGAAGCGGCGCACAAGCACGACTTTTCCGGCAAGGTACAGGGCGATGAAAACGGCCACTGGACGGTGTGCGGAAATGAGGGATGCAACGTGAAAAGCGAAGTCTCGGCACATGTGTACGATGACGGCGACGACACCACCTGCAATGAGTGCGGGTATGTTCGGCAGCTTCCTCCCGCCGGCGGCGTTTCCAACAGGATCGTATTCGTCGCGCTGGTTTCGCTGACAGCCTTTGTTGGATGCACGGCGTTTGTTGTGATGAGTCAGAAAAAGAAACGGGAGCAGGTAAGATAGGCTCGGGGATTCTCTGACCGCCAATCAAACCCAAAAATCAATGGAAGAAAAGACAAAAAACAGGGCAACCGCCGAAAGACGGTTGCCCTGTTCAGATTGCAGACAGGTCGTTTTTTGTTGTTTTTTGAGGAGCGTATGCCCTTTTTTTGATATTTCCGTGAAGGATATGTCCGAACTTGAGCCGCGTCCATACTTTCGCTGTTTTTCTTTGCATGACGGCGTATGCCGCGGTTGTGCCTACGAAAATTGAGGCAGAACCAGCAGGCTTGCCAATCCGAAATAGATGAGCAGGGAAATGGCGTCCACCAGCGTGCTGATCACAGGCGCCGCCATCACCGCTGGGTCCAGTTTCATCGCTTTTGCCAGGAGCGGAAGCATGGAGCCTACCATTTTGGCGACGATCACCGTGAAGCATAAAGTCATGCTGACGGTGAGCATCACATGCACGCTGACGTCCCGCCCGCCAAACAGCAGTCTGTCCACCAGCAACATTTTCAGGAGGTTGCAGGCCGCCAGCGTCAGCCCGCAGAGCAATCCCACACGAAATTCCTTAAAAAGCACCTTAAAAAAATTCTTTATCGAAATATCACCCAGCGACAGTGCACGGATCACCGATACCGAGGATTGGGAACCGGAGTTTCCGCCGGTGTCCATCAACATGGGGATAAATCCAATGAGCACCGCGCAGGCGGCAAGTTTGTGCTCGAACCCTGAGATGATGGCGCCCGTAAATGTTGCAGAAATCATCAGAAGCAGCAGCCAGGGGACGCGTGCCTTCCAAAGAGTCCACACGGAGGTTTTGATATAGGGCGTTTCGGTGGGCGTCACACCCGCCATTTTGGAGAAGTCTTCCTCGCTTTCTTCGGTGATGACGTTGAGCGCGTCGTCCACCGTGACGATACCTACCAGCCTTCGTTCTCTGTCGGTCACAGGCAGAGCCATCAGTCCGTAGTCCCGAATTCGGTTGGCCGTTTCCTCTCTGTCCTCGTCTGTGTAGGCGAAGATGACGTTTTCGGTCATCAGATCTCCCACAGACATTTCTTTGTCCGCTAAGAGCAGTTCTTTGACTGTGACCACACCCAAAAGGCGTCTGTCTCTGGAGGTGACATAGCAGGTATAGATGGTCTCGCTGTCTGGTCCCACTTGGCGGATCCTGTCGAAGGCTTCGCCTACCGTCATGTTCTCTTTGAGCGTCACATATTCTGTGGTCATGATGGACCCTGCGCTGTCACCGGGATATTTTAAAATTTCGTTGATGTCTTTTCGCATGGCCGGATCCGCCGACGCGAGAATCCTTTTTACGACGTTCGCGGGCATTTCTTCAATGATGTCCACTGTGTCGTCCACATACAGTTCATCCACCAGAACGTGCAGTTCAAAGTCCGAGAAGCACATGATCAGTTTCTGCTGAAGTTCGGGATCCATCTCCACAAAAACCTCGGAAGCCAGTTCTTTGGGGAGCAGCCGAAAAAGCGGAGCAACCCGTTCGGGGGGAATTTCCTCAAACAACTGCGCAATGTCGATGGGATTGGACTGAGACAGTTTCTCCCTGATGGCTAAAAATTTTTTTTCTTCAGCCATTGCCATCAATTCTTCCGACGTGATGACGTTCATGAAACACACCTCTTTTCGGCTTTTTGTCTGCACTTTTTCTACCCCGCGCTTTTTTGTCGTTTCAAGCGACCGTTTGAGCGGACGAAAATTCAGCGACAAGATTTTTAAGAACTTTTTCAACTTCCTTTTGGAAAATTCTGTTCTCCAAAAGTTCAGTTTATTATACTTCGCTTTTGCCGGGATTGCAAGCCCTTTTTATTTTCGTTTTTTCCTTCAAAAAATTTTTGTTTTTTCTGTTGCTAAAACGGGCGATATACTATATAATGGCTGGTAGTTATGATACGATATGTTTCGGAGGTGTGAATGACTGTTTCGGAATTTAAGGAGCGGGCGCGGGGAAAAAGCGCGGAAGTTCTGGGGTTGGGTGTTTCCAATCTCCCGCTCATAGATTTTCTTCTGGACTGCGGCATGACAGTGAGGGCAAGAGACAGAAAAACCGGGGAACAACTGGGAGAAACCGCCGGACTTCTCAGAAGAAAAGGAGTTTCTCTTGTTCTGGGGGAAGAATATCTGGAAAACATCGACGCCGACGTTGTCTTTCGTTCCCCGGGTATCCGGCCGGACTTAAAGCAGATCCTTGAAGCGACCGGAAGAGGAGCGCGGCTTTCGAGCGAAATGGAACTGTTCTTTGAACTGTGTCCTGCCAGAACCGTCGCCGTAACGGGGAGTGACGGCAAAACCACTACCACCACTCTGATTTCTCTGCTCCTTCGAGAGGAGGGATACGGGGTCTTTGTGGGCGGCAATATCGGCACTCCGCTGCTGCCCTTTGTATCTGAAATGACAGACAAAGATTTTGCGGTTCTGGAACTTTCCAGTTTCCAACTGATGACCATGCGCCGATCTGCTGAAATCGCCGCGGTGACCAATCTGTCACCCAATCATCTGGACTGGCACAGGGATATGGAGGAGTACATCCAAGCCAAAACCAACATTTTTTCTCACGGGGAAAACAGAATTCTGGTGCTCAACGCAGACAACCCTCTCTCCCGTGCGTTGATTTTACCGCAGAGAAGTGAACTTCGCTTTTTTTCTTCCGAAAGGGAACCGAAAGGCGGGATGTGGGAAAAAGAGGGCGATATCTATTTTGACGGACGGCTGCTGCTGAAAGACCGGGAAATCCTTTTGCCGGGAAAGCACAACAGACAGAATTTCATGACGGCGTACAGCGCAGTGCGGGATTTCGTGCGCGAAGAAACGCTCCGAAAGGTGGCAAAAACCTTTGGCGGCGTGGAGCATCGGTTGGAGTTCGTCCGAAAGTACAGGGGAGTGCGGATCTATAACAGTTCCATTGACAGTTCCCCCAGCAGGACCGCCGCGGCGCTCTCCTGTTTCAAAGAAAAAACCGTGGTGATTTGCGGAGGATACGACAAACACATTCCCTTTGCGCCTCTGGCGGAGGCTCTATGCGCGCATGCCAAAAAGGTTGTGCTTACGGGCGCTACAGCCAAAGCCATCGGGCAGGCCGTACGTGACTGTTCGGCCGACCGGAAGCCGGAGATTCTTTACGAACCTGTTTTTGAGCGGGCGGTGGCCGCCGCAGTCGGCGTCTGCCAGGAGGGGGACGTACTGCTGCTTTCCCCGGGATGCGCCTCCTTCGACGCCTTTCCCAACTTTATGGTCAGGGGGAATGTTTTCAAAAAACTGATCAACGACATGAAATAAAAAAGAAAAGACAAAAGATCAAGATCCAAACAGGAAAGGATACGAATATGCAAGAACTGAAAATTCTTGAGGAACTGCGCGCCATTCCCACCCTTACGGGATTTGAGAACAGAGGAAAAAAAGAGATCGCCCGGGTGCTTTCTCCTTATTTCGACGATTGCAGGGAAGCCGGTGTGGCGGGGCTGCTCTTCACCAAAAACTGCGGGGAAAAGGACGCGAAAAAAATTCTGATCGACGTCCATATGGACGAGATCGGATGGATTGTCACAGATATTGAAGAGAACGGAATGCTGACAGTGTCGCCGTTGGGGGGCATGGATCCCAGAACCTTCACCGCCTCGCGCTATACCGTACATGGAACGAAGGATCTGACGGCGGTTTCGCTGAAGAAGCCCTTCCGTCTGCAAAGCGGCGCTGAGGCCAAGAAACTGCCGCAGGCAAAGGATATCGTTCTGTTCACGGGTTTAAAAAAAGAGGAACTGCGTTCCTTCGGCGTGAAAGTGGGCACGCCTGTTTCCATGGAGCGCCGCACCGGAAGAATGGGCGATGGACAGATTTTTGGCGCGTACATGGACGACAAATCCTGCGCTGCGGCAGCGCTTGCCGCACTGGAAGAACTCAGGGGCAAAGAACTGTCCTATGACGTTTGTCTGCTTCTGTCCAGTCAGGAGGAGAGTTTTGGCGCGGGGTTCGCCACCGGCGTTTTTGACGGAGCCCCCGATGAAATTCTGGTGGTCGATGTGGATTTGGGTTTCACGCCCGAAACCGAAGCCTCCAAAACCGTCAAAATGGGAGAGGGGCCTTCGGTGGCTCTTTCTGTGCAGACCGACAGAAGGATGACAAAGGAATTGCTGCGTGTCGCAAAAGAACGACAGATCCCCGTGCAGGCCGCGATGAACGTGAAGAGTACCGGAACCAATGCCTCGGGAGCGCCGTTTTTGATGGGCGGTATTCCCACTGCCGTCATCGGTCTGCCCCTCAAATATATGCACACGCCGGTGGAGATGTTTTATGAAGAAGACCTTCGAAACACCGGAAAACTTATCGCAGCCTACATTGAGGAACACTGCGGCAGGAAAGGAGAATCCCAACGATGACAGAGAATTTTTTGAATACGCTTTTTTCTCTTTCTCTGACATTCGGACCGACGGGCTGCGAGAAGCGGGTGGCCGAACGCATAGAAGAGGAATTGAAGGGAATTTGCAGGTGTACCTATGACCGGATGGGAAATCTGATATGCCATTTGCCGGGGCACGGAGAGAAACTGATGATTGCCGCGGGCATGGATGAAATGGGATTTATGATCACGGACATCGACGACAAGGGGTATATCAGGGTTGCACCCACGGGAAGCGCCGATCCCGCCTGTTTTCTTGGCAAGGAATTTACCGTGGGCAACGAAAGCACCCTTACAGAGGGCGTGGGCGCTGGCAAAGTGCTGCACCTTGTGGATAGGGCCGGCGACAGTCCCACCTTTGACAAACTCTTTATTGATGTGGGCGCGAAAACGAAAGAAGACGCGGAGAAATTTGCTGAAAAAGGGGATTTCGCCGCGTATCGGGGAGAATTGTTTGAATTGCCCGGGGACTGTGTGGCGGGCAAAGCATTGGAAAGCCGGAGCGGATGCGCCATTGTTGTGGAGGCGCTCAAAGAAGCGGCGAAGAGGGATGAAAGCGAGAGGAAGGATCTGTATGCGGTGTTTACCGTCAAGGAAAAGGCGAACATGTCGGGCGCGGTGACTGCGGCTTACAATCTCTGCCCTGACAATGCGATTCTGCTTGGGTTCACGCCCTCCATGAATTTTGACGGCGATTCGGCAAACGGACGCAAAAGAAGCGTGATCCCGGGCGAAGGGGTCGTTCTGCCCCTCAAGGATGGAAGTGTGCTGTTTTACGATTCTCCTTTCCTGACGCGGGCGAAGGAAAAAGCGGAGGAACTGGAGATTCCCTTCGTGCTTTGGGACAGCCCCGTTTCGCTCTCCGCTGGCAGAGCGCACCTTGTAAAAGAGGGATTGCCGATGATCGAACTCTCGATTCCCTGCTACAATCCTGAAACGCCTTTGGCGGTCGTGCACAAAAAGGATATCGATAGCGCATTGAAATTGTTGACGGCGCTGATGTAGGCCCCGGTAAAGGGCCGCATGCCGCAGAAAAGAGAATCGGCATCCTTTTCGCCGCCCTGTTCGGCAGCAGCACTTCGGGCATTGGGTGTTACGGGAGTTTTCAAATTGCGGGACTTCCAAATATATGCATTCCTTCAATTGAGGGTTGAAGGTTTAAAGGAAAGGGTAAAGAAAGAAACCATCATATAAAGAAAGGAACCATCAAATCATGAAAATTTTAAAAGAACTGATGCTCGTCCACTCAGTATCCGGAAGGGAGAAAGCGGTGGCCGACAAGATAGAGAAGATGGTGACGCCCTATGTTGACAGTGTGCGCAGGGACGCCATGGGCAATCTGATTTGTTTTAAAAAGGGAACGGCCGAACATCCGAAAAAACTGATGCTCGCGGGGCATATGGACGAAATCGGTTTCATTGTCACCTCCATCGACGACAAGGGATACATTCATGTGTCTTCCATCGGTGGTATTCACTATGTTTCCGCCGCTTTTTCCAGCGTTCGTTTTGAAAACGGCGTTATGGGCGTCATTGTACCCGAAGCGGATTTCGGAAACAATTTTTCCTCCGACCGCTTTGTTATAGATATCGGAGCGATCGGTAAAAAGGAAACCGAAAAAAAGGTACACGTGGGTGATTTTGCCGCGACGGTTTCCCATGTAGAGCGTCTTTCGGGAAATTTCTATTCCGGAAGACCCTTTGACGACCGCATCGGATGCGCGATTATGGTGAGAGCCGCCATGGAGGCGCAGGACTGTAAAAACGACACCTATTTTGTGTTCACAACCCAGGAAGAAGTGGGTTGCAGGGGTTCCAAAACCTCGGCCTACGCTATCATGCCTGATTTTTCCGTCGCTTTTGACGTAACCGGCTCGGGGGACGGTCCGAAAAGCAGACCGATGGCGGTACGGTTGGGAAAGGGGGCCGCGGTGAAAGTCAAGGACAGTTCGGTGATCTGCGACGGCGGATTCGTGGAGTATCTGATGGAACTTGCAAAAAAAGAAAACATTCCCGCGCAGTTGGAAATACTTGAGGGCGGTGGAACCGATACCTGTTCGATGCAAACGGCGGGAGCGGGCAGCCGGGCGACGGCAATTTCTGTCCCCACCAGATACATCCACTCCAACAACGAGACCATTCACAAGGGGGATTATGACGCCTGTGTGGCGCTCACAGTCAAACTTCTTGAAAAGGATTTGGGCAAGGCCGAATTTTAAGACGCAAGACGTCGGCCTGAAACGGCGCCGCACGTCTTTCGTCGGATTTCAGGATGCGGTGAAGAAACGCGCATACCAGACGGTTCGACGCGTCGGTTTTCGGGGTATGTCAAGGGCGTGCCGGCATTGGGAAAACGGTTGCGGCGTTCTTTTGCGAATATACGGCGTTGGCACGGACGGCGTTGGCGCGGACGTCGTTTGAAAGAACTGGCGAAGAGAAATGTAAGATTCCGCGCCCAACGGGACGCCTGTCGAAATTCAACTTTTAAGGAAAGGAAGTTTTGGCTCACGGCTGCGCCGCCATGCAAAAAAGAAAATCCGAAGACGCCGGACGGAGATTCTGCCCGCGGCGGCTGAAAGGATTGCGGGAACGGCGCAAAGTTTGCGGGATACAGTCTGTAGGCTGAATTCGTAAAACGCAAAAGCGAACGAAGGCTTAAAAATGGTAGATTTGGATTTGCTGGCCGAAAAGGCGGAAAAGGAACTGTCCCTCCGGTTTGCGGCCCTTGAGAAAACGGCTTTTGAAAATACAAAAAAAGTCCTTGCGAGTTTTAAAAAACACCGGGTTTCGGAAGCGCACTTCGCGCCTACAACCGGTTACGGATACGATGATCGCGGCCGGGAAGTCATCGACGCCGTCTATGCCGAGGTATTCGGCGCGGAATCGGCGCTGGTACGGCACAACATTGTCAACGGTACCCATGCCCTTGCCACAGGGCTTTACGGCTTGCTGCGTCCCGGGGACACCCTTCTTTCGGTGACGGGGAGGCCCTACGACACTCTGGAAGAGGTCATCGGACTCACGGGCGTTCCCGGAAACGGGTCGCTTGCCGATTATGGAGTGCGCTATGCTCAGACCGACCTGAAGGACGGGAAACCGGATTTTGAATCAATCGGGAGAAAACTCACAAAAAGCGTAAAAGTTGTGTTTATTCAGCGCTCCAAGGGCTATCTCAACCGTCCCACGCTGTCGGCGGAGAACATCGGAGAACTGACGCGGTTCGTGAAGGCCCGCAGCGACGCTTATGTGATGGTGGATAATTGCTATGGGGAATTCACCGAAACTATTGAGCCAACGGCCCTTGGCGCGGATCTGATGGCGGGGTCGCTGATCAAAAATCCCGGCGGAGGGATGGCGGAGTGCGGAGGATATCTTTGCGGGACCAAGAGAGCGGTGGAACTCGCGTCCTACCGACTGACGACCGTCGGTGCCGGCGGGGAAGTGGGCGCCACGGTGGGACAGAACAAGAACATCCTCAAAGGGTTCTTCTACGCGCCGCATACGGTCAAGGAAGCGCTGAAAACAGCGATTTTTGCGGCGAAAATCTTTGAGGAACTGGGCTTTGAAGCCGAACCTTCTGCACACGCCCCCAGATACGACATCATTCAGGCATTGCGCTTCGGACGGCCGGAGTTGCTTTGCGCCTTCTGCCGGGGCATCCAATGGGGCTCTCCCATCGACGCTTTTGTTACGCCGGAACCCTATAAAATGCCGGGATATCAGGATGAGGTGATCATGGCCGCTGGAACGTTCACTGCGGGCGCTTCGATAGAGTTGTCGGCGGACGGACCGATGCGCCCTCCGTACACCGCCTATTTTCAGGGGGGACTGACCTATGAAAGCGGGAAACTGGGCGTTCTTTCGGCGGCAAAAGAGGTGCTTGCGCTGGAAAATCAAAATTGAGAGCCTGTTCTGGCGTGAAAACGGAACAACCTTTGATGCAAAACGCTGTTTTCACCTTGCAGGCACAGGGAATCTCTTTGGCAGCGCGCCTAAGGCGCCGAAGCGCAAATTGCCGCAAAACTCCCCGACGGTATCTGTTTGCGTCTTCTCTTTTAAATGGCGCCAATCTGCCGGACGGCATGCCCCGGTACGGCGCCGTCGGTTTATATTGTCTTGAGGGATAGCCGGCGCGTTATACTGTCGGATTCCCCATGCTGTTTAACTTAAAGGTTTTTTGGGATTTTTCCTGCAAGCCCCCATAGGGGTCAGTAAAACCAAACCCCATGCTGTCTGTACTTTGACGCCCGCCAATGCGTTTTGCGCATAGGCGGGCGTTTGTCGAAGGGTTCCTGTTCTTTTCCTACATTTTTCCCGTGAAGATACGTTCTGGCAGATGACAACATCTGTCACATATATTTAAATATTTTTTATTTTTTATTTTTATTTTCGGTAGTATAATTGACATGTCGGCATATTGGTGCGGATCGCAGGGGCAAAAACTTTTTTGAGTGCTTCGCATTTTCCACGATTTCGACGTTTTTGAGTTTTTTGCGGGCGGTGCGGAAGCAAGCGAACCGAGAGCCGGGGGCTGAAAACCGAAGACATGTGAAGGAGGATTGAAAATGCGCATTTTGCTTGCCGAGGACGAACGGGATCTGAACCGCATCATCGTCCGGAAACTGACCTCTGACGGGTACAGCGTCGACGCCTGTTATGACGGGGAGGAGGCCATGGACATCCTGTCATATACCGACTATGATGCCGTAATTCTCGATGTGATGATGCCGAAAGCTGACGGTTTCACTGTTTTGCGCAGTTTGCGCGGCGCGGGAAAAAGCACGCCGGTGCTGATGCTTACGGCGCGGGATTCTATCGACGACCGTGTGAAGGGGCTGGACAGCGGCGCCAACGACTATTTGGTCAAGCCTTTCTCTTTTGAGGAACTGTCCGCGCGTCTGCGCGCTATGACGCGCACGTCCTTCGGAAGGACGAGCAACATTCTGCGCGTTGCCGATCTCACCCTTGACTGCGCTTCCCATACGGTGAAACGCGCCGGAAAGGAAATCCTTCTCTCCTCCAAGGAGTACGCGCTGCTGGAGTATCTGATGAACAACGCGGGGATGGTGCTCTCACGGGAAAAGATCGAAAACCATATCTGGAATTTTGATTATGAGGGCGGCACCAATGTGGTAGACGTTTACGTCAGTTATCTGAGGAAAAAAATCGACAGCGACCGCGATGTAAAACTTCTTCATACCGTCCGTGGGAAAGGGTATGTGCTGCGGGAAGAGAAAGAGGCATAAAGCCTCTGTCATATCGGACGGCGGATTTTGAGGGGTATCGGGACTTGTGAAACGAAAATTTCCGTGCATCGCGCAGGAGAAAGGGCGGTACGGTATAGAGAATGAGACATCTGTCGTTAAGGGTGAAGATCACGCTTTGGTTTACGGCGGTTCTTTCGGTGCTCGTGGCGGTCACATATGTGGCGATTCTGTCGGTGAGCCATCAGATTCTGCAAAAAAACATGAAGGATAACCTTATTGAAACAGTGGAAAACAATTTTAATAAGGTCAGGTTTTATTCGGATATCGACGATTGGGACGCCGACCGGGATACCAGCCATTTTATAGATTTTGAGAACGGTTTTCTGGAAGTCAATGACGGATTTCTTGACGAAGTGAACGGGGTATACACTGCTTTATACAGGGATGACGCCACGTTGCTTTACGGGGAAAACCCTGTCTCCGCTGAAAGCACCGATTTAAAATATGTCGATTCCCGTATTCAGAAACTTAAAGTTGACGGGGTGACATACTATGTTTTTGACCGTAAACTGACATCCAAAGGATTGAACGGACTGTGGATGCGCGGCGTGGTTTCGGAAACACAGGGAAGAACCCAAATGTCCACCATCGCGAGGATATCTCTGGTCATTCTTCCGGCGATTGTTTTGATTTCTTCCGCAGGCGGATATTTTCTTGTGCGGAAAATGTTGCGGCCCATTCAGAAAATTTCAGAGACTGCTGAACAGATCGGAAGGGAAAGCGATTTGAAAAGGCGGATAGAATTGGGCAGGGGCAGCGACGAACTGCACAAACTGGGGGATACCTTCAACGAGATGTTCGACAAACTGGAGAAAACTTTTGAAACACAGCGGCAGTTCATTGCCGACGCCTCCCATGAATTGCGCACGCCCGTGGCGGTGATCAATGCTCAGTGCGAACTTTCCCTTGAACAGGAGGGAAGCGTTGAGGACTACGAGGAAGCGCTGACGGCTATTTGGAAGCAGGGAAAGAAAATGTCTGGACTGATCGGGGACATGCTGGATTTCACAAGATTGGAGACGGGTGTTCAGAAGTACGGCAGAAGGACTCTGGATGTGAGCGATCTTGTGCGTTCGGTCTGTGAAGATATGGCGCTGGTGGGAGAACGGGGCATCACGCTCCGGCAGGAAATTGAGGATGCGGTGACGTTTACAGGAAACGGGGAATTGCTCTCAAGACTGCTTGTCAACCTGATTGGAAACGCCTACCGTTACGGAAAAGAAAACGGGCACATTCTGGTGTGCCTGAAAAAAACGGGAACAGAGATCGAACTGTCGGTAGCCGATGACGGCATCGGTATTGCGAAGGAGGAACAGGAGAAGATCTTCGACAGGTTTTATCAGGTGGATTCCTCCCACTCCGGGGCGGGCACGGGGCTGGGACTGTCTATGGCGCAGGAAATTGCCCGGTTCCACGGCGGAAGAATTGTTGTGGAAAGCGAACCGGGAAAGGGCAGCAGGTTTACCGTTCTTTTTCCCCTTTAAAAAATTTTTTCAAAAAACTTTTCTCTCTAATGATTCTTTAATGTTTCTGCTTTACAATACAGACAGAAAAACGAAAGGAGTATATCCGAAATGAAAAGAATCAAGAGTTTGTTTCAAACGCCAAAGAGCGCGATCCTTACCGTTGTGGGAATCGCAGTCATCCTGACGGTTTTGATTATGGGAACTCTGACGATCGTCAGCGCTGTCGCTGAGAGCGGCGCGATCGGTACGGAGAACGCGATGAAATTTGCCTGTGCGGATGCGGGAGTAGACCCCACGTTGGTGAAAGTGGACCGTACGGAGTTCGATTTTGAAAAGGGACAGTTCGTTTACGAAGTGGAATTCGTTGTGGACAACACTGAATACGAATACAAAATTCGGGCGAACGACGGATCGATTGTCGAGAAAAAAGTGAAGAGTGTGGCGCCCAACGGAACCAACACCACCTTTACCGCGAAGATCACCGCGGACAAGGCGAAGGAAATTGCTTTGAGGGACGCCGGCGTGACGGCCTCGGAAGCGATCTTTACCAAGGAGAAACTGGACGTCGAAGATGGAATCTCGGTGTATGAGTTGGAGTTTTATGCCGGAAACACCGAATATGAATATGAGATCAATGCTCTGACCGGCGCGATCTACAGCAAGAGCAGCGAACTTTTCAAAGGCACTTCGGATGGCGGCCCGATTTCCTGGGGCACGGATTTTCTTAGTCCGGAACAGGTGAAGAACATCGTTCTTGCCGACGCGGGAGTGGCTTCTTCGGATGCGACATTTACCAAGTTCAAGCAGGACACCGAGGACGGTGTGGCCGTGTATGAGGTAGAATTCAAAACTTCTACCCATAAATATGAATACGAGATCAACGCTGCTAGCGGGGAGATTCTCGGCAAGGAGGCCAAGACCCTGAACAATGGCGGCGGGAACGGCAACGGTTCTTATATCGGAACGGAGAAGGCGAAATCTATCGCGCTTGCCGATGCAAAAGTGTCTTCTTCCGAGGCTGTTTTCACGAAAGTAAAGCAGGATCATGAGGACGGTGCGGCAGTTTATGAGATTGAGTTCAAAACTTCCGCTTACAAGTACGAATATGAGATCAACGCCCTGACCGGCGCAATCCTCGATAAGGAAATTGAGGCTTTGAAGCACAGTGACAGCGATGGAAACGGCGGCAACGGCGGGAACAACGACCCGAAGACCTATATTGGCGTGGATGCGGCAAAGGCGGCGGCTCTTGCCGACGCGGGATTGACCGCCTCTCAGGTGACCTTCACGAAAACCGTGCAGGATACCGAGAATGGCGTTGTGGTGTACGAAATAGAGTTTTACACTTCCACCCATGAGTATGACTACGAGATCAACGCCCTGACCGGCGCAATTCTTGAAAGGAAATCCGAGACTCTGAACGGCGGCAACGGCGGCAACGGCGGAAACAACGACCCGAAGACCTATATTGGCGTGGATGCGGCAAAGGAAGCGGCTCTTGCCGACGCGGGACTGACCGCCTCTCAGGTGACCTTCACGAAAACTGTGCAGGATACCGAGAACGGCGTTGCAGTGTACGAAATAGAGTTTTACACTTCCACCCATGAGTATGACTACGAGATCAACGCCCTGACCGGCGCGATTCTTGAAAGGAAATCCGAGACTCTGAACGGCGGCAACGGCGGCAACGGCGGAAACAACGACCCGAAGACCTATAT
>CANQNM010000050.1 GCA_947625265.1 uncultured Clostridia bacterium | reverse complement strand
ATCATTCTGCCCAGTTCCCTTGTGGTGATGGCATAGTCCACGTCGGGAACGCCCGCCGCGCTTTGGTCGGGTCTGCCCACTTCGAATTTCTTCGCGGTGCAGGGAATCGCCGACACAAAAACAATATCTTTGGGATCTAATCCCATTTTCTGCGCGTAGTATGTTTTGTACATCGCGCCGAACATCTGTTGGGGCGATTTGCAGGTGGAAAGATTCTCGGTCATTTCGGGGAAATAGTGCTCGCAGAACTTGATCCATCCGGGAGAGCAGGAGGTGATCATGGGCAGCGGCCCGCCGTTCTTTACGCGGGACACAAACTCATTGGCCTCTTCTACGATGGTCAGATCGGCGGTCAGGTTCATGTCATACACGCCGTCAAAGCCCAGCGCTCTGGTGGCAGCGACCATTTTTCCTTCACAGTCTGTGCCCGGTGCATAGCCGAAGCATTCCCCAATCTGTGCGCGCACCGAGGGAGCGCAACAGATAGCCACGTGCTTGGTGGGATCGGACAGTGCAGCGAAGACCTTGGCGGTGTCGTCCCTTTCGGTCAAAGCACCTGTGGGGCAGGCCACGATGCACTGGCCGCAGTTGATGCAGGAAGTGTCGGCAAGTTTGGACTCAAAGGCGCAGCCGATGACCGAATCGAAACCTCTGTTGTTGGCGCCGATGACGCCTACGCCCTGAACCTTTTGGCAGGTGGCGGAGCAGCGGCGGCAGAGAATGCACTTGCTTCCGTCGCGGATGATGGCGGCGGAGGAATCGTCAATTTTGGTTTCGGTTTTCGCGCCGTGATATTTATCTTCGTTTACGCCGTATTCGTTGCAGAGTTTTTGCAGTTCGCAGGTCGTGGAACGCACGCAGGAAAGGCATTTCTTGTTGTGGTTGGAAAGAAGCAGTTCCAGATTCATCTTGCGGTTCTTGCGAATTGCGGGAGAATCGGTTATGATTTCGGTTCCGTCCCTGTCGATGGGGTACACACAGGCGGTTACCAGGCCTCTCGCGCCCTTGACCTCTACAAGGCAAAGACGGCAGGCGCCGATCTCATTGATATCTTTCAGGTAGCAAAGGGTAGGGATGTTGATGTTGGCCATTCTGGCCGCTTCCAGCACGGTCGTACCCTGGGGGACGGTATAATCCTTCCCGTTGATTTTTATATTCAGCATCTGTTGTTCCATCTCTTAGGTTCTCCTTATCACTGCTTGGAAATTGCGCCGAACTTGCAGTTGGACATGCACAGTCCGCACTTCACGCATTTGCTGCTGTCGATCACATGAGGCTCTTTGACAGTGCCGCTGATCGCGCCTACAGGGCACTTGCGCGCGCACAGAGTGCAGCCTTTGCACTTGGCGGGATCAATGGTGTAGCGCAACAGAGCCTTGCACACGCCCGCGGGGCATCTCTTTTCCACAACGTGTGCCACGTATTCGTCTCTGAATCTCTTCAGCGTCGAAAGAACAGGGTTCGGTGCGGTCTGCCCCAAACCGCAAAGCGAGGCGGATTTGATATAGTTGGACAATTCCTCCAACTCGTCCAAATCCGACAACTCTCCGTTGCCGGCAATGATCTTGTCTAAAATTTCCAGCAGTCTCTTGGTGCCCACACGGCAAGGCGTACATTTTCCGCAGGATTCATCGACCGTGAAATCAAGGAAGAAACGGGCGATATCCACCATACAGGTGTCCTCGTCCATGACAATGAGTCCACCCGAACCCATCATGGAACCGATGGCAATCAGATTGTCATAATCAATGGGAGTGTCAATCAGGCTTGCGGGAATGCATCCGCCGGAGGGACCGCCGGTCTGCGCGGCCTTGAATTTCTTTCCGTTGGGAATGCCGCCGCCGATCTCCTCGACTACCTCCCGCAGGGTTGTCCCCATGGGGACTTCCACAAGGCCTGTGTGCCTGATCTTGCCGCCCAGGGCAAACACCTTGGTACCTTTGGATTTCTCCGTACCCATAGAGGCGAACCATTCCGCGCCGTTCAGGATGATCTGACAGATATTCGCGTAGGTTTCCACGTTGTTGAGAATTGTGGGTTTGCCGAACAGACCTTTCACCGCAGGGAAGGGAGGACGGGGACGGGGTTCGCCGCGGTTGCCTTCAATGGAAGTCATCAGCGCCGTTTCCTCGCCGCAAACGAACGCGCCTGCGCCGAAACGCAGTTTCACGTCAAAATTGAAGCCCGTTCCAAAGATATCATTGCCCAAAAGTCCGTATTCATGCGCCTGCTTGATGGCAACCTGCAGCCGGTGAATGGCGATGGGATACTCCGCGCGTACGTAGATGTACCCTTCGTCGGCGCCGATGGCGTATCCGGCGATGGCCATGGCCTCCAGCACCGTGTGCGGATCTCCCTCCAGCACGGAACGGTCCATGAACGCGCCCGGGTCGCCTTCGTCGGCGTTGCAGCACACATATTTCTGAACCTTCCCCCGGTTGCCCGCCGCGAACTTCCACTTGAGACCCGTGGGGAATCCGCCGCCTCCGCGTCCGCGAAGTCCGGAATCAAGAACGGTTTGAATGACCTCGTCCGGGGTCATCTCGGTGAGCACCTTTCCCAGCGCCTTGTAGCCGTCTCTGCCTATGTATTCCTCGATGTTTTCGGGGTCGATCACGCCGCAGTTGCGCAGCGCGATTCTTTTCTGCTTTTTATAGAAACTGGTCTCCTGAAGAGATTTCACATCGTTGGAGTTTTCAATGAGCGTTTCATTGTAAACCAGTCTTTTGACGACCCTACCCTTGACCAGATGCTCGGAGACGATTTCCGGCACGTCTTCTACAGTTACCCTGCTGTAAAAACTTCCCTCAGGGTAAACGATCATGATGGGGCCAAGCGCGCACAGACCGAAACATCCTGTCTGCACAACCTTGACCTCTTCTGCCAATCCCGCCTCTGCGATTTCTGTTTCAAGAGCCTCACGGATGTTCGCGCTTCCCGAAGCGGAGCAGCCGGTACCGCCGCAGATGAGTACATGTGAACGAATCATGGTTTGTGTCCTTGTCTTTCCCGGTTTTTTGCGGAAAAGAACGTTCCTTTCTTATCTTACGTGTATAACTTTTTCCTTACATATTGCCGATGGTGTATTTGGCGATGGGGGTGCCGTTCTTCAGATGGGAGTCCACAACCTCCCTCATTTTTTCGGGCGTCATCTTGACATAGGTGAATTTTTCCTCGCCCTTGAAGACCTCCACAACGGGTTCGTATTGGCAGATGCCAATGCATCCTGTTTGGGAAACATGCACCGTCTCCTCCAGCCCCTGCTTGGAAACCTCGTCAAGCAGAGCGCTCATCACCGGCCGCGCACCCGCCGCGATGCCGCAGGTCGCCATACCCACCACCACGCGATAGGTGTTCTCATTCTCACGCACGGACACTTTCGCTTTCATGCGTTCTCTGATTTCGCTTAGTTCTGCCAATGTTTTCATACGGGTATATCCTTTCTTGTTCGTGTTTTGTATATTTAAAAAAATTTAAACTGATTCAGTGTTCAGAGCCTCTTCCTGTTCTTCAAGGTACGCTCTGATAAATTCCAGAACCTCCGGTTCCGAGAGTGGAATGCCGTCGCCCAACTGCCGATGAAGTTCGTCGGTGTCAAGCAGACTTTCTCGCCGGTTCTTTTTGTGACGGTAGGTGTACGCCGGTGAAAAGGGGGCGTTCTGCACCAACAGCACCACGGTGGAGACAATATCGCCTAACGGCGGACAGTCGATGTGGTCGGTATGAAAGGTGGCGGTAAGCGATGTGCCGTGTTCCAGAGGATGGGAAATTTCGTCCTTTGAAGAAATGTCCAGCGTTCCTCCCGTGGACTCCGCCGCCATTTTCAGAAGGGGAAGCCCCAGCCCCACTTTCCTTGTGGTTATGGTGGTGGTAAAGGGATCAAGAACTCTCGAGAGGAATTCCGGAGTCATGCCGCATCCGTCGTCGGTGATCTTGAAGGTGAGCACACCGCACTTTTCCTCCAGTTCAATGGCGATGTGTTTCGCCCCCGCCTTTACGGAGTTCTGCGCGATATCCAGAATGTTCAAAGACAGTTCTTTCATGGCGTTCCTTTAACCTTCCCGTAATAAAATTGCCTTTTTTCTGTTTTGACATCTTCAGACATTCCGCCTTTTGGCTTTGCGTTCGGGCTGTCTTCCCGCCCGGATTGTGTCTTTCCGCCCGGATTGTGTCTTTCCGCCCGGGTCGTCTGGCCGCCGGCATTTTCCCAAAAGAATGTCCCAAACGGTTGACGGACGGTTCATAGGGAAGTGTCTGCGTCAGAAAACCGAACCCACGTTTCAAAGACGAAAAAGAGATGTTCCGCCTTCAAAACGGGTTCGCGCAAGACCCTTTCCGCCCTGATCTCCGATTCATTCGCGCACCTTCGAAAGGACGTTTAACAGGCTCATACGCAGCATGGAGGAACTGTAGGGGACGTCCTCAAGCGGCAGGAAGTGCTCGGCATCCCTGAGTTGTTCCAGACGGTGCGCGTCGGAACTGCATACCATGTTCATTTTTCCGAGCAGAGGAAAACGGCGTTCGTACTCTTCCTTCTTTGAGGGATCGTTTAGTTCATATGTCGTGAAAGGCACCTCAGGGGGAAAATCGCCGAGAATCGCCGGCAAACCTCCGGAAGGACGGTCGATGTGGGCGGGGTAGCAGATGCCTCCGCACCTGCCCACCAGTTCCGGCACCTCCTCTAAGGGAATGTCGGTGGCGGCAGGCAGAAAAAAGGGGTCGGTGCCCAGCACGTTGTCCTCGTCGTCAAGGAGAAGCTGATCTCCAAAAATCTCCGTCCGGTTGGGAATTTTCATGCGCCGCGGCTTGACCAGTTCCTCATATCCGAGGGCCGCCTCAAGGGTGGGGAAAAGACAAACCACATGGATCTCCTCTGCGGTGGTCAGTTCCATGCCTCCCACGGGGATCACGCCGTAGCGCTTGCAAGCCTTAAAAAAGGCCGGGCAGTTGGCGCAGGTGTTGTGATCTGTCAGGGCGAGGATCTTTATGCCGCCCAGCGCCGCCATTCCCGCGATATTGTTGGGAGTCATCAGATTGTCGGCGCAGGGCGAAAGCGCGGAATGAACGTGCAGGTCGTAGGAATAGGAATTCAACGGAGAATCGCCCCGATTCTGCGGCAGACTTCAAAAGCGGTCATCTGAGAGCATACCACGTTCACGCCCTTTTCTTTGGCGGTTTCCAATTCCTTTTCTCCGAGGGTCACGCCCTGCGCCAGAATGACGCAGGAAACGTCGCACAGCGACGCCACGGCCACAACGTTGATGTTTGACATGATGGTCACCCAGGCGTCTCCTTCCTTCGCGCCGCTCATCACCCAACTCAAAAGATCTCCGGTGTATCCTCCGGTGACCTCCTTTTGGGGATTCGGCAGACAAAGGGGAGAAAAAGACAGCGACAAAGAGAGTTCTCTTACAGTCATCGCTCCATTCCTTTCTTCCATCGGCTTCAGAAACCGTTGTTGTCTTTTTTCTTTTCTGCGTTTGCGCCGACATTGCCAATGTCGATTTTTTTCGCGAGATCCTCTATGAGCGCGCGCATGTTGACGATACATTCATCTTCTGTCGCTTCACCTTTCACCACATCCTCGGCAAAGGAGCGGCAGGTGGGCGAACCGCAGGAACCGCAGTCATGATCGGGAAGCCGCGCGTAAATTTTTTCGATTTTCGCCATTTTATCCAGCGCTTCCCCTACCGTTTCGCCCAAGGCCTTTGCCGGCAGGTAGGTTACGGGCGCCGTCAGATACTCTTCGGGGATCGAGAGCGAATCCTCGCCGTCTTTGGGGCGTATGACCGTATGGGCGATGGGAAGCGTCCGACGGAGATTCGTTAGCCGGGCGTTGGCAATATAGGGATTCTCTACCGTCAACACTCCGCCCGTACATCCGCCGTTGCAGGCGTTGAGTTCTATGTATTCCAGTTCCGACAGGGATCCGTCCTCCAGATGGTCCAAAACTCTGATCACATTCTCAATGCCGTCCGCGGCAAGATATTTTTCGTTGAAGAGCGCGGAGGACTCCCCGCCCGGCGATGCCCAACTCACCCCAATCATTCCCGAGGAAGAGCAGTGCACCGGAGCGCCGTCGGGGTTCATCGCCGAGAGAAGAAGAAAATATATTTCGGAAATCGAGAGCACCACATCCACCGCCGTTCGATCCTCCGGCGGCCGGTTTTTCACAAAACTGATCTTTGCCGGACAGGGGGAGATGAACGCAATGCCGATCTCGTCCTCTTTCAACTCCGGATGCGCGTGCAGCGCCTCCTTTTTCGCCTCGGCTGCGGCGATTTCCATGGGGGAGCGGATGGGCAAAAGATGGTCGCACAACTCCGGATAGCGCAAACTGATAAGCCTTACGACGGCAGGACACGCGGAATTGATCACCGGCTTCTTCATATCGGGGCGCTCCAGATAGCGTCTGGTATAGCCCGTCACAATCTCCGCGGCGCGGCTGACTTCGTATACGTCGTCAAATCCGATGCTGTGCAATCCTTCAATGACATAATCTAAGTCTGTCAGGTTGTTGAACTGTCCGTATAGCGAGGGCGCGGGCAGGGCGATTTTCCACTTGAACCGGTCCATTGCCTCGAAGCGGTCGTATACCGCTTTCTTGGCTTTGTGCGTGCAGATGCGGATGCATTCACCGCAGTCGATACAGCGGGAAGCGTCGATGTGCGCGTGCCCGTTTCTGATGCGGATAGCCTCTGTGGGACATCGTCTTAAACAGTTGGTGCAGCCCACGCATTTTTCGGCGTTGAGAGACACACTGTGGCTATAAACAGCGTTTGGCATATCGACACCGCCTTTGTTTGAAATTTGTTTTCGGTTTTTGATTTCCCGGTCTGAGTTCAAATCGGACGCGTCACATGTTCACGGTCATCGTGATTTTTGTGCCGACGCCGATTTTTGTGTCTATCACCATGCTGTCGGTATTGGCCTTCATGTTGGGCAGACCCATTCCCGCGCCGAACCCCAGAGCTCTGATGCGCTCGGGAGCGGTGGAATAGCCCGCCTGCATGGCCAGATCGACATCCGCAATACCCGGTCCGTGATCGCAAAGTACGATCTCGATGTGATCCGGATATACGGTAACCTCGGCGTAGCCGCCGTTTGCGTGGATGACCATGTTGATCTCTCCCTCATACATGGCGATGGCCACTTTGCGGATGATTTCGGGAGGAAATCCCAACTGCCTTAACGACTTCTTCACCTTTACGGAGGCTTCTCCGGCCGAAGTGAAGTTCTCTCCGTCGATTTCGTAGTGAAAACAGAGCGGCGCAGTCATGCCAGTGCCGTCCCTTTCAGTCCCGACTCATAGATCAGCCCGCATGCCTCGAACATCCGTAAGGGGCTTGCCATCACCACGATCTCGCACTGCTTCGCCAACTCCAGAATCTCGGGAGTCGGCCGCTTGTTTCGCACAAAGAGAATCGCGCGCATATCCATCATTTCGGCGGTGCGTACCACCTGCGGATTGACAAGGCCGGTGATGAGCAGCCCCTGTTCCTTGACAAAGGCCAGAACGTCGCTCATCATGTCGCTGCCGCAAGCGGAATACACTTCGTGATCCAGAAGTTCTTCGCAGGTGAGCACCTCGGCGTTCGCAAGCGCCGCTATGTTCCTGATTTTCATTGACGTATAATCCTCCCGCATCTTCATCCTTCATTGCTCATTGCCGTTTTGGGGGTGTGTTCACGCTTTGTATTTCGCAAGAATTCCGGGAACGTCGCCCGGCACCAGCCTGCCGTATACTTCACCGTTGACGGTGAGTACCGGGGCGAGTCCGCATGCGCCGATGCAGCGGGTTGCTTCCAGAGAATATGTACCGTCGCTGGAGGTGGAACCGGCGGGAACGCCCAACACCTCTTCGATCTTCTCAATGATCTGTCCGCTGCCTTTGACGTAGCAGGCGGTGCCCAGACAGACGGCGATGGCTACGCTCCCCTTGGGATTCAGCGCGAATTGCGAATAAAAAGTCGCCACGCCGTAAACTTCCTCAAGAGAAATTCCCATTTTCTCGGCGATGATCTTCTGAACTTCTACAGGCAGATAGCCGTAGATGTCCTGCGCCTGCTGCAAAACCGGCATGAGAGCGCCTTCGACGCCTTTGTGGTTTTCGATCACTTCCAACAACTTCGCTTCCTGTTCGGGAGTGCCTTTGAAGGCCACGGTTGTCAGTTTCTTTTTCATGTGAACAATGTCCTCCGTACAACAATCTGTATTCATATAACTGTATTCTTATTTCGGCTGGAAAGCACAACTACACAGAATACTACACACTAAGTATACAACATCTTTCTGCAAAATTCCAGTGTTTTTTAATGGTTTTTTTGAAACTTGTTGGTTTTCTGATAATTTCGAAAATTTCAAGCGAATTTTTGTGTATTTTATACAAAAATCATCGGATCCCAGGCCGCCGCCTCCCCCTGTTGCCTTTGGCTTTTAGGAAAAAAGGGGGCGGAAGAGACAGAGAGAAGGAGCGGTCGACGCGTTGACGCGCTTTTTTGACGGTTCGGCATCTCGCGGTTCGGCATCTCGCGGTTCGGCCTCTCGCGGTTTGGCATCTCGCGATCCGGCATCTTGCGGTTTGACATTTTGCGGTTCGGTTTTTTGCCGCATATTGGCGATATCTTTGAACATTCGGTTCTCCGAAGCGGAGGAACCTTCGGGCGGCAGAAGAACGGGTTTGCGTGAACCGAAAAAATTTAACGTCGGATTTTGAAATTTTCAGGCTTTGGGACAGTTGACCCCCGGATTTTCTGCCTTTCACAGCAGAACGCCGCGGGCGGGGTGAATCTTCCGTGCGCGCCCAACCGAAAGATTCAAGGAAAGATCGAAGAACGACTTGCAAAAAAAAGAAAACGGTGGTATACTCATCGGGACGGTGCGCAATCTATTTACGTTACGGTTTACGGCTTAGGGGTGACGCGCGGCAGCCGCAAGGATCACCGCGGTTCGCGGCATGCACCGGATTGCGGCGACGCGCCGGCTTTGGACGATGCGCCGGTTCTAGACGATGCGCCGTTTCTGGACGATGCGCTGGATCTCGACGCGAAAGACGCGCGGAACTGTGGGTAAAAAGGCGAAAAACCTTCATTTTGTAGAGAACCGCAAACATTTTTATAGAGAACCGCAAACAAAATGTTGAAAGAGAAAAGGAGAATACAATGGCGGAAAACGAATGTACACGCGACTGCTCCACATGCGGTGCGAACTGCTCTTCCCGAAAGAGCGAGAGTTTGCTTGTGCCGCAGAACGCCGGCAGCGACGTGAAAAAAGTCGTCGCGGTAGTGTCGGGAAAGGGGGGCGTGGGGAAATCGCTGTGCACCTCCATGATGGCGGTGCTTACCTCCCGCAGGGGCTATAAAACGGCGATTCTTGACGCTGATGTGACCGGCCCTTCCATCCCCAAAATCTTCGGGGTGAAGCCGGGAATCGAGGGCACCGAGGAAGGAATGTTCCCGGCGAAAACCGCTACGGGAATCGAAATGATGTCGGTAAATCTTCTGCTGGAGGACGAGCAGTCGCCGGTGGTCTGGAGGGGCCCGGTGATCGCCGGAACGGTGAGCCAGTTCTGGAGCGGTGTGCTGTGGGGGGACGTGGACTACATGTATGTGGACATGCCTCCCGGAACGGGCGACGTGCCCCTGACGGTCTTTCAGAGTTTGCCCGTAGACGGCATTCTTATCGTCACCACTCCTCAGGATCTGGTGTCCATGATCGTTTCGAAGGCCGTGAAAATGGCCGAGATGATGAATATTCCGGTGCTGGGCATTGTGGAGAATATGAGTTATGCTCTTTGTCCCGATTGCGGGAAGAAGATTGAAATTTTCGGCGAAAGTCACACCGAGAAAGTGGCGCAGCAATTCGGACTCAGGGTACTTGGGAGAATTCCCATGGATTCCAAACTTTCCAAACTCTGTGACAAAGGAGCGCTGGAACTTATGGAAAACGACTATTTGGACGAGGCACAAAAGGCGGTTGAGGAAGCGCTGAGCGTTTCCGAAAAACGCTGACGGTTTGAAAGCGGACGGTGAAGTTCTGCCGCCCGCTCTTTTCACCGTGAAATCTCCTGGGCGGGAGAACGGGGCGGAACGGTTGCGTTCCTTCGCGCGAAGGGAGAAACACTGTTGGGAAACGGGTGCGGTGCCAAGAGCCGGCAGAGGTTTTGGCGTTTTGGTTCTAGGGCACGGAACCCGAGATGAAGGGGTTCAAAAGGATTGTTCGAAGGATGAAAAACCAGAGTCGGACAGTCGCAGGGGCATGCGGCACACGGACGCGGCAAGGTTTGCAGCGGCAAGAGAAAAAATGCTCTTTGAAACAGACGGGTCATCAAAAACGAAAAACCGATCATCAAAAATGGATCATCAAAGAAAGGATGCGTAACCGGAATGAAAAAAGTGACTTTCGGCACACCGGAAAAGTTTGTTCCCTCCATCTTTTGCAGGAATTTTTCCTACAGGGAAACCGAGGTGCGCTACGACGTTTCCGCCATTGGCGCAAAGAAAAATAGCAGGGGATTCTGTCTGACTTTGCCTTTAGGAGCAAACGAACAGATCTACGGTTTCGGGCTTCAACTCAAACGCATGAACTTTAGAGGCAGAAAAGTGACGCTGCGGGCAAACGCGGACCCGGTGGCCGCCACGGGCGACTCTCACGCGCCGGTTCCGTTTTTTGTGAGCACTGCAGGGTACGGCATTTATTTTGACACCGCGCGCTACGTGGAACTGAACATCGGCGCGCAGCGCGCGGGAACGGAGGCGCAGGAGAACGTCTGCGGAGGATTGACGCCGGACGAACTGTACGTTCCGCGCGAAACGGGGGAGGAGAGCGTGATCGCCGTGCAGATTCCCGTGGCGCAGGGCATAGATCTGTACATCATGGAGGGCAGGACAATCACCGACATTGTGGCGCAATACAATATGCTGGCGGGCGGCGGGTGCCCCATGCCCGACTGGGGGCTGGGGGTGTTCTACCGCTGTCACAGTTACTATACCCAGCAACAAGTCCTGGATACCGCCCGGCGTTTCAGGGAGCGGGACATTCCCTGCGCCGTTATCGGACTGGAACCGGGGTGGCAGACGCATACCTATTCCTGCACCTACCGGTGGGATGAGAAACGCTACCCCGATCATGAAAAAATGATTGGAGAGTTGGGCAGGATGGGGTATCATCTCAACCTTTGGGAACACGCTTTTACCCATCCCGACTCGCCGATCTACGGAGAAATTGAGAAAGGATGCGGGGATTTTGACGTTTGGGGCGGACATGTACCCGATTTTGCGCTGCCGGAAATCCGGAAGGCTTTCGGGGACTACCACAAAAGAGAGATCATTCGGGGGTGTTTGGACGGGTTCAAATTGGATGAGTGCGACGGCAGCGACTACACCGGCGGATGGACCTTTCCCAACATGACTTCTTTCCCCTCGGGGCTGGACGGAGAGCAGTATCATATGCTGTTCGGCACGCTGTATATGCAAACCATGCTGGAGGCGCTGGGAGAAAAGCCCACCATGTCAGAGGTGCGCAATGCCGGCGCGCTCTGCGCGCCCTATCCCTTTGCCCTATACTCTGATTTGTACGATCACCGGGATTTCATCCGGGGACAGGTGACCGCGGGATTTTCCGGCATTCTCTGGACGCCGGAGGTGCGCCACGCCGGCAGCAGGGAGGAATTGCTGCGCCGTCTGCAATCGACGGTATTTTCGGTACACTGCCTGATCAACGCCTTTTACTGTGAAGAGGAGCCGTGGATAAAACTGGACTGTGAAAGGGAAGCGCGGGAGATACTCAAACTTCGCGAGAAGTTGTTCCCTGCGCTCAAAGAGGCTTTTGCGCTTTACCGTACGCAGGGAATTCCGCCGGTGCGCGCTCTCGTTAGCGACTATACCGACGATCCCGAAACCTACAACATCGACAACCAGTACATATTCTGCAAGGACATGGTGGTCGCGCCGATGGTGGCGGGGGAGAAAAGCCGCGGGGTATACCTGCCCGAAGGACGCTGGAGGGACTTTTACACCGGAGAACCTGTAAAGAACGGTCGCTTTGAAGTGGAAACCGACAGAATTCCTGTTTACGTCAGAGAACGTGCCGGGAACTGACGGGCGGCGGCAGGATCCGGACGGCGGGGGCATCTGCCCGACCGCGCCAGCGCTCTAGAAATTTTTGCACGCTATCTCCCCTCTGTTTTTTGAGGATGGAGCAGGGAGGGCGCAAAACCTCTGCCGCCCGCGGACGGCGAGCCTCAGCACTGTTTTTTGTACGTTTTTTGTGCTTTACGGTTTGCGCTTTACGCTGCCGGAGAAAAGCCCTTTGACGTGCGCTCTTTCCCCTGAATTTCTCATCGAAATGCAAAAAAAGCCGTTCGTGCAAAGGAATTTGTGGAAATCAATTCATTTGATGGAACAAGGCCTTCATTCCGTAAATTCTTTCGGTTATTTTTTCCGGTTTATTCGACGAAAAACAAAAAAATCTATTGACAAGTTCCCGGAATTGTGGTATGTTGTACATACGATACCATGTTGCTATGGTGGGTGTTTATCCGCAAAATCAGAAGAGAGAGGGAATGAGTTTTATATGAAGAACCGTGTTTTGTCCTCTGTTCTGGCGATTGCGCTGGTTTTCTCCATGGTGTCCGTATTCTCCCTTGGTTCTTTTTCGGAGAGCCCCCGGGGTGTCACGGTTGCCCTTGGTACGACTTACGCGGTTGCGGGAACGACGGCAAAAGTAGATGTATATGTGTTTGCTGAGTGGCTGCCTGAGACGCATGACCATATAAGAGACTGGCAGTTTGTGTTTTCCGGTCCCAAGATAGCGGGAGAAAGCGACTTCTACACTTCGGATGACCATCCGTTTTCCTTTGTGAACGAGGAAAAAAATTCTGCGGGCTGTACGTCGAGTGCAGGACAGAATATCGGAACAGCGGCGCAGGTGACCGCGATGGGCGGAATGAAGATTGCTTCCATAACTTTTGAAGTTCCCGAGGATGCCAAGGAAACAATTTCGGTGTCCGTAGAGGTGGAAGTTCTTCGCTTTGAGTCAAAGGAAGACACCGCGCACGAGTATTCTGTTGCCGATTCTGTTGAAACGGTTGCAGGGAAGATCTATATTGTCGATTCTCTGTCAGGGAGTGCCGATGCGCACAATGGGACTAACGAGGACTATGAGATTCCTCTTTTCAATGCCAACGGGCAGAAGGTGACCAAACTTGAGAACAAGGCCATCACTGGTACATATCAGAATTTGATTATTCCTTCTTCGGTGCTTGAAGCAACCTATAATTCTTTGAATTCTGCGACGATCACGAATCTTATCCTGAAAAACTCCGAATACACCGAACTTCCGGAAGGAATCAAGGCGGCACTGAGAAAAGGCGGATTGACCGCGTACTATCAAAAGAGGGCGAATGGCACAGATACTACAAAGAATCTTCTTGAGACATTTGTGAAGGAAGAAGAACCTGAGAATGTCACACTGAAGAACATTCTGTCCGCTTGCACAAAGTGTAAAGTGGAAGGGAACAGAGTTTCTTTCGTGGGCGGGATTGCTGCAAAGGATCTGCTGTACAGCAACGTGACGTTAGAAGTTCGGTTCGTGGAAAAAAACAGAACCTTCACATCGACGGTGACCACACTGTACACCACCCTGAGAGACGTTGCGTCCACTGACAAGACGACCGCGACGGCTCAGCATCTGTTGGAGGCCGATCAGTGTCTTATCACGGGTCTGACAATCACCGGCGTGCCGGAGGGCACGCATACGGTGGAAGTGACGGTATACGGAAGTGCGATGGACGCCGGCGGCAACTACATCACTGTGTGTAGCGATACAGTGACCATCAACAACATCACGGTAAAGACGGCGGCGTAATCCTGTATGTGTAGGCTTGGTAAACGTATTGAATGAAGGAGGAAAAACCATGAAAAAAGAGTATGAAACCCCTGAGGCCATCGTCACTGTGTTCGAGGAGAAGGATTTTTTGGATTCTTCAACGAATCATTTGGGTGAGGGTGGTAATGACGGTTCCGCGTATGAACGTCCGTGGTAAAAGGTAAAATTTTTGAGATTTTCACGACTTTATATATTTATACATTTGATGTTTTGGGGAACGCCTACGGACGTTCCCCAAATTTTTTGGCTTTAAATTCAGCGGCATTTACCTATAGAGACGTTTGCCCGAGAGATGTTTGCCCGAGAGATGTTTGCCCGAGAGATGTTTGCCCGCAAGATGTTTACCCGCGAAGTGTTTATCCGCAAGATATTTACCTACGGATATGTTTGTCCACAAAGATGTTTGTTGGAGTAACCGCTGCCCGCTGCGACGGATTTATGTTTTCCGCGCGGCAAAGACACGGTCAAAAGATTGGCGAGGAGTTTTTCGCGGGGAACCGGACGGTGAAGGAGGAAACCAATTTTCAGTAAAAAATGGCGATTGGTCGGTAGGGCAGTTTACCGCAGACCGTAGAAAACCCCGCTTTTCAGAAGTCGAAGAAGGAATCAACCTCTTTTTTTCAAAAGTTTTTGAAGGTTTTCAGGGAACTTTTCTCAAAAAGTCCCCTGAATGGGGTGCGGGGCAAAGCCCCGCAAAGACATTGTCTTACGCTGAGTGTGAATGATTTTCCCGAAACGGCCCTTTTCTTTGGGGGAAAAC
>CANQNM010000049.1 GCA_947625265.1 uncultured Clostridia bacterium | reverse complement strand
TGCCTGGCAAAAAAATTGCCCGGCAAAAAAATTGTCCGGCAAAAAATTGCCTGGCAAAAAAATTGCCCGGCAAAAAAGTTGCCTGGCAAAAAAATTGCCCGGCAAAAAAATTGTCCGGCAAAAAATTGCCTGGCAAAAAAATTGCCCGGCAAAAAATTGCCCGGCAAAACCGCGTTCCGCCGTTCCAATCCATCCGCGCTTTTTCAATCAAACGAGGTATGCAATGAGTTTCACCATCACCCTGGCAGCGGTTGCCACCATGCTTCTCTACGCGGTACCGGGATATATTCTTGTAAAAGCAAGGGCAATAAAACCGGAAAATATACCGAATTTCTCGAAAATGCTGCTCTACGTGTGCCAACCCTGTCTCACCTTCTATTCTTTTTGCAAAGTGTCCTTCTCCGCCCGTTCATTTTTAAATCTTTCGGTCTGCTTTGTCCTGACGCTGACCTTTCAGACGGCAATGATTCTTCTACTCTTTCTTCTCTTCAAAAAGAAAAGACAAGAGATTTCCTGGCGACTGATCGCCATCTCTGCCGTTTTCAGCAACTGCGGCTTTATGGGCGTCCCGCTGCTTGAAAAACTTCTTCCTGAACATCCTGAAGTTTTGGCATATTCCAGCGTTTTCTCCCTGACAATGAACATGGTTGGGTGGTCTCTTGGAATGTACGTCATTTCTCTGGACAAGAAATACGTCTCCCCTAAAAAAATACTCGTCAACCCCGCCACACTGTCGCTGGCGGCAGCGCTGCCCTTTTATTTTCTCAATTTGTCAACGCCCGCCTGGTTTCAGGATGCCGTCACACTTTTGGGAAGAATGTCTGCTCCTCTTTGTATGCTCATCATGGGCATGAGACTGGCCACTGTAAAACCAATAAATCTCTTGACAGATCCCAAACTGTACCTGAGCGTCGTGCTCAACCAGATTTTTTATCCTCTGACAGTCTTTGCTCTCACCTGTGTGCTCCCCATCGACGGAACCCTGAAAATCACGCTGGTGATTCTCTCTGCCTGTCCCGTAGCCAGCATGGTTCAGAACTACGCCGAGATCCTGGGCAAAGGACAGGATAAAGCCGCCAACACAGTGCTGCTGGGCACTGCCGCCAGCATTCTGACTGTACCTCTTATCTGTCTCATTCTGTAGTTTTTCCCTGAACTCTCCCACAGAACCCCATTCAGACACGGAGAGTTCTTTTTTATTTAAAAAATTAGTGTTTATTGGATTTAAGGTATATTTTTCCCGATCTTGGACAAACTTTTACCGTAGGGCAAAAGCCCCGGGAAAGGAGAAAACAATGAGTCCCAAAGAACTTCTTTATGTTGAGGACGCACTGAGTCACGCGAAATTTTTGGAGGATCAGTGCAATACCGCTTCTTCGCAGGTAACCGACCCAAAGTTGAAAAACTGCCTCAAGCAGATGGCGGAAAAACACCGTCAAACCTTCTCATCCTTCTACAGTTTGGTATAAAAAAGAAAGGAAAGTTGAAAACATGGACGATAAAACCATCATGGAAAACCTCCTGCTCACTACGAAGGGAGTATGCGATCTCTATATGCACGGGACCATCGAATCCGCAGGAACCAGCACAGTGCACTCCGCCTTCAAAAGTGCTCTCACCGACGCGCTCAATATGCAAGGAGATATCTACAAAACCATGACCGACAAGGGCTGGTATCAAACGCAAAACGCAGAACCCTCCAAACTCAATGAGGTAAAGCAAAAATACTCCTGTCCCGGCTGCAAATAAGATTCGGGATTTTTCGAACTTCCCCGCCGTCGAAACGGTAAAATAAAAGGAATACCTTGTGCGCAAGAGAGCACTCTCAACGCCGCAAGGTATTTTTTTGATTTTCTAAGAAAACAGATCGACAGAAAAATGAACCGCTGCACGTTTTACTGAAGTTTCCAGAAGCGTTTTCTTTGCTTCCTTGAATTTAGCAAGGCAACGACGACAAACAAAAAAGTGCCCAAAAGGACGCGCGTAGAGTAACCTAACGATTTCCTTCAAGCGGATTTTTGTGTAGGTCAGAAAAAGCCTGCGGGAAGTTTTCTGTATTTTCAAGGACTTTTTTGCCGGATGGGTGAAAATCCGCCGCTAACCAACTCCGGTTCGACTCCATCTCCTTAAACCGATTTAAAGCGCACCAACTGGTTGATGCCCTCTCTGAGCGCCTCCAGAAAAGTGTCCAACTCCTCTTTGGTATTTTCTTTAGAAAGACTGATGCGCAATGTGCTGTCCGCCTGAAAATCGTCCAATCCGAAGGCCCTTAAAACATAACTCCTGTGTCCTCCGTTTGAAGAACATGCTGAACCGCTGGAAACACAGATTTTCTTTCCGGAAAAAAAGTTCAGAGCGGTCTGACTTTTGATGTTGGGCAAAGTTATACTCAAAATATGGGGCGCGGGAACTGCCGGAAGGTTGACCGAAACCTCTTTGGGCAACCGACAAAGCAAATAGGTACGCAGTTCCGCCACTTTCTTCATGTCGTTTTCAAATGTCTTCATATTTTCATGCACGGCCCCGCCAAAACCGGCAATGCCCAACGTGTTTTCGGTTCCGGAGCGATATCCCTCCTCCTGACCCCCTCCGCATACCACCGGAAGAAGAGCCTTTTTCTTTAAAATTTCCCTTGACACCAGCAGCGCGCCGCAGCCTTTGGGTCCGTGCACCTTGTGGGAGGACACAGTGATCATATCCGCACCTGTCAGACGGGGAGAAAGAGGAATTTTGAGAAAGGCCTGGACAGCGTCTGTGTGGCATATGACCTTCGGATTGATTCTGTGTGCGCTCTCAAAGAGTTTTTTGATACTTTCGCCATAGACCGCACCGGTTTCGTTGTTTACGGTCATGACCGACACAAGAACGGTGTTTCCATCTATTTCACTTAAAAACTCTTCCTCGTCCAGCATCCCGCCTCGCGTGGAGATTTTTACAACTTTAAATCCCTCTTCCGCAAGTCGGGCACAGGGTTCCAAAATACTGGGGTGCTCGCTGTCCGACACAAGGATCTTTGGATTTTTATATCTCTTTGCTCTTGCCGCACCGAATATCGCGAGATTGTTGGCTTCTGTGCCGCCGGAGGTAAAGATCAGAGAAAAGCGATCTTTCCTCGCGTCCAAAGCCCTATAGAGTACATCTCTTGCCTCATTTTTCAGTGTCGCTCCGTCGTTTCCCGCAAAGTGCAGCGAAGAAGGATTCCCAAAACGGTCCATTGCCTCTTCGATTTTTTCCCTTGCGCCAACACACAGCGGCGTTGTCGCGCTGTTATCCAAATAGATCATCCGAAACTTTCATCCTCCCTTTGTGCGCCTTCAAAAGTCCGAACAGGAATAGACGTGCGTCTTCTAAAAGTTTTTTCTTCAGTTTTCTTCAGTATCGGTGAAGGAAAAATTCTGAATCACTTTGAAAGCATCCTCATACTGTTCCTTAAAACGGCTTTCCGTCGCGGTATAGGTGAAAATATAGAGATAGCCGTTTTCAAAGATAAAATACTGTCTGAAACGGTAGTCCGTCAAAACCGTCTGATCGTCTTTCTCATTCTCCTGCCCGGACTGAGAATCGACGAACAATCCCCCTGAACCGTGGGCGGCATGGTCCGGCAAATTTGCCGTAAACTCCACGTACAAAAAAGTTAGCCCTTCTTTATTTGTATAGGTTTGCAAATATCTGTTTTTATCGGTAAGAAGCGTGTCGGCGGTGATCTTTTGTTCTTTGTCACCCTCTTCCTTCTCCGTCTCTTTACCTTCGCTTGAGTCCTTTGTCTCGACACTCACCACACTGAAATCTTTCAAAACCCCATACATCTGGTATAGAGACGCCACCATATATCCCTCAAGAGGGGCAAGGGAATCTACCTCCAGTCCTGGAGCGACCCGTGCGGCGTAATTTGAAACATATCCTTCAAAACTCTGTCCCACGGCAATTTCATTGAACGTGACATTGGAGAGAATCGTTTTTGAAGGAACGCGCATGCAAATCTGTCCAAGGGAGAAGTCAAAAATCCATTTGTCGGGACAGTACAAGGAATACCTGTTTGAAAGCAGCGAATCCGCCTGAGCGTTTTCCACCGCCCTATATCCATTTGGAACCGTGTAGTTCTGCTTTTCAAGACAAAGGGTATTCAAAACATCCGAAAGCAGTTTTTCATCAATCTCGTTTTTAGGCGCGCAATAGGTGAAAAGAAAGAAACGGGAATTCTTAAAATAAAAGAAATACTGGACGTAACTGTACTCCTCTCCGGCCACCGTAAGGTCATATCTTACTTCCAACGCATTGGTTCCCGCCACCTGCACGTCCTCGCGGAAAGTTTCCTCATACTCTCCGTACAACCCCACCAATTCTTTTTTCAATTCTCTATAGTTCTTATAAAGATCTCCATAGTAATAGTCCGAATGCCGACACTGTAGCGAAAAGGAATCTCTGTTTCCTTTGGCCGCAAGCATGTTGGAGGACATGGTGACGGTATACTCCGACGGTACGGCGAATATGGCATTTTCCACCCCGGTTTTGTATTTGTCACCATCCACAGGATCGTACATTCCCGCGGGCGCGGGTGCCCCACACGCACAGAGCACCGACGTCAACATGAAAGTCGCCAGAACTGCCGACAGTAACGCTTTTAAAATTTTTATTTTCATCTCCATGATCATTCCTTTCCGTCCAATCCATATGGAAGACCCGAACATTCCGCAATTGGTTGTTCCTCAAGAAGTTTTCCCGACATCACACCCTTTTCAGGTCTATCCAACTTCACCTTACGGAATTTTCCTCTCAGATCTTCCCCGGTTTTTACCCTAACCTCGATAAAATTGGCCGTATGCCCGCACGCCGCTCCGTCTTTCGAACTTTCAAAAAGAACCTCATACACTTTCCCTTCCTCTTTTCCCAAAACTGCGTCGCGAATTCCGTCGCAAAGGGAAATCAGACGTGCAGAGCGCTCCCTCTTGATTTGTTCCTCCACCTGACCGTCCATATGATCCGCTTCTGTACCGGGACGTCTGGAATAGGCAAAAACATGCACGTGAAGCAACTCCAATCCCTGAAGGAATTTGCATGTCGTTTCAAAATCCTCCTCAGTTTCCCCGGGAAAACCGACAATCACGTCAGAAGTGAACCGAACATCGGGCAATTTTTTGCGCATGTAGTCCAAGTTCCTTTTCACCTGCTGGGTATTGTATTTTCTCCGCATTCTTTTAAGCGTTTCGTCGCATCCGCTTTGCAAAGAAAGGTGGAAGTGCGGCGCCAAACAGCCAAGGGAGGCAAGCCGATCAATCACCGAGGGACGCAGATACGACGGATCCACGGATGAAAGCCGAATCCTCTCCAGATTCTCAATCCCATCAAGTTCTGTCAGAAGATCAGTCAGGTCGGTATGTTCAAGATCGCTTCCGTACTCTGAAATTTCAATGCCGGTAAGTACGATTTCCCGGTATCCGGCAGACACCAGCGCCCTTGCTTCTCTCAGGCAATCCTCAGGAGGTCTTGAACACACTGGTCCTCTTGCAGCGGGAATGATGCAGTATGCACACCTGTTTTCACAGCCGTCTTCCACCTTCATATACGCTCTTGTTCTTCCGAAAGTAGAAAGATCCATCGCTTCATACCCGCGAAGACTCAGATCGTCAACCTCCCTGCCCTCTTTTCTGGGATTGCCCTCAAGGTAGGACAGAATATATCCGACAAGCGCTTTTTTATCCCTGTTTCCGTTTACAAAATGCACACCGTGAATTTTTGAAAAGGAATCCGCGGCCAACTGACTGGCGCAGCCGGTAACTAAAATATACGCGCCGGGATTTTCTCTCACGGCTTTTCTTACGGTCTGCCGCGCCTTTCGTTCGCTCTCGGCAGTCACCGCGCAAGTGTTGACAATACACGCGTCAGCCTTCGATGTCACTCTTTCCAAGCCCTCTTTTTCCAACAGTTCCCAAAGCGCTTCGCTTTCATACTGATTGACTTTGCACCCCAAAGTGTAGATCGCAACTCTTCCTGTCATTCCGTCCCGAACCTTTCCATATTTTTCCCTTATTTCGATTTTCCTTCCTGTCTACCGTTCGGTTCCGCTCGCCGCGGATTCCGTATACCTGCGGGTTACGGACTGCCAGTGCGGTTTGAAGTGCTCCGAACTGACACAATTCCAAAAGGCCAAGCAACACTTGCATTCACAAGTCCGCAAGTACGGGAAAACCAACCAAAAACATTTTCCCTGCCGCGGAAAAATCCAAAGTCCACGATCTGAATTTTTTAAGGGTGGATGCTTCTCAGTTGAAAACGTCTTTTAACCGAGTCTCAAGCAATTTTGTCCAAACGCTCACTGACGGGTTTTCCCTTGCCAACCCCAAACCGTGACTTCCGTTTGGGAAAATGTGTGTTTCCACGGAAACGCCGGCCTTTTTCAACGCTTCCGTATAGAGAAGTGTGTTCTCCACCGGCACGCAGGAATCGTTTGCCGTATGCCAAAGAAACGCGGGAGGAGTTTTGCGCGTCACATGCAGTTCCGGTGAAAGAATCCGCGCAAGATCCTCGTCGGAGGACAGAAGATTCCGTTTAGACTCAGCATGGGTAACGGTATTGTCGGCAAGGGAAATCACAGGATAGCACAGAATCTGAAAATTGGGTAAAAAATCCTCGTGCCTGCCGTCTTCCGCCTCCTCCCCCTCTATGTTTTCAAGGTAAGTGCAAAGAAGCGCTGCCAGATTTCCTCCGGCGGAAGAACCGATCACCGCAATTTTGTTTTTGTCAATTCCAAGTTCTTCCGCATGACTTCGCACACAGCGCACCGCGCGTCTGGCGTCAATCAGAGGGGCGGGAAACCTGTGGGGTGCAACCCGATACGCACAGACAAACGCATGGTATCCAATGCTGTTAAAGAACTCTGCATAACCTTTACCCTCGTGTTCCGCTCTGAAAGCGTACGCACCGCCCGGAAAAATCACGATTGCCGCGTTGCTTTTCTTTTCCTCAGCCGGAAAAAACCGAAGCGTTTCGCTATTCCAATGTTCGGATAAACGTTTGACATCCTTCATAACTTTCCTCTCCAAATTCTTTAAAACTTCTCCATGCATGAAGGGCTGCCGCAAAAGCGACAGCCCTTGTACATTCGGAATTAAGCCTTACCCTGACCGGCCAGTTTTGCAATTTCTTCCGCGAAATTTTCTTCTCTTTTTTGGATACCCTCGCCCTTTTCATAGATGGCAAAGGAAACGACTTTCACAGAACCGCCCAACTGCTTGGAACTGGTTTCAAGGTATTTTCCGACACTCATGGAATCATCCTTCACATAGGGCTGTTCCATAAGGCAGACTCTGTCGTAGAACAACTTGCCCATCTTGCCCGCGACGATCTTCTTCAACACCTCTTCGGGCTTGTTTGCAAGTTTGGGATCGTTTCTCGCCGCCGCTACCTGAATGGCAAGTTCTTCCTCCACGGCACTTGCGGGAACATCTTCTTTGGAGACATAGGAAGGGGGGTTCCCCGCCGCGATCTGCAACGCCACATTCTTGGAAACTTCAGCGAAGCCCTCGTTGTTCTTTGCCGCCTCGTCCACGTCAAATTTTACAATGACGCCGGTCTGACCCGCGCCGTGGACATACGTAGCGGTGGTTCCGTCCACGATGACAAATCTGCGTATAGACAACTTCTCGCCAATCTGGGCGATTTTTCCCGTCAGCGCTTCCTGTACAGTCTGCGTGCTGCCCGCGTAAATTTTCGTGAAAAGATCTTCCACTGTGGTTGGTCTGGTTTCAATAACGGTGGAAAGAAGACCCTTTACAAATTCCCTGAAAGAATCGTTTTTCGCAACGAAGTCGGTTTCGGAGTTGACCTCGATCATCGCGGCCGTCTCACCGCGCTTCATGATGTCCACAATTCCTTCCGCCGCAATTCTTCCCTCTTTTTTCGCAGCGGTCGCCAGTCCCTTCTCCCGAAGAATCTTGACCGCCGCCTCAATATCCCCGTCGGCCTCCACCAGCGCTTTCTTGCAGTCCATCATTCCAAGTCCTGTTTTGGCGCGCAGTGCTGCCACATCTTTTGCTGTGATCTGTGCCATATCTTTTTCCTCCCACTCTTATGCTTCAGCCTGTTCTTCTTTGGTCTCTGATTCGGCAGCCGGCGCTTCCGCTTCGGTCTGCTCGCCTTGCTTACCTTCAAGCACTGCGTCCGCCAAAGAGGAGGAAATCAACTTGATGGCACGAATGGCATCGTCGTTGCCGGGAATCACATAGTCCGCATCGTCCGGGTCGCAGTTGGTATCAACAATTGCCACAACGGGAATACCAAGTTTCTTCGCTTCCAAAACGGCGTTTCTCTCTTTCCTAGGATCGACGATAAACACCGCCGAGGGAAGCGTGCTCATGGTCTTGATGCCGCCATAACTCTTTTCCAGATTGTTCATTTCCTTCAGAAGCGCGGCCACTTCCTTTTTAGGAAGGAGGTCAAAGGTTCCGTCCGCCTGCATCTGCTCCAAACTGTTCAGACGCGCAATGGATCTCTTGATCGTCTTGAAATTGGTCAGCATTCCGCCCGGCCAACGTACATTTACATAGTACTGTCCGCATCTCTCGGCCTCTTCCTTGATTGCCTCGGCAGCCTGCTTCTTGGTTCCGACAAAGAGGATGTTTCCACCCTCCTCCGCAACGGAACGGATGAACATATACGCCTCGTCGAATTTTTTGACGGTGATCTGCAGATTGATAATGTAGATCCCGTTTCTTTCCGTGAAGATGTACTCCTGCATCTTGGGATTCCACCTTCTGGTGTGGTGTCCGAAATGAACACCGGCTTCAAGCAGTTGCTTGATAGAAATCATTGACATTTTCATGTCCTCCTTCGGTTTTTCCACCACGGCTCGAAGGAAAAGGCCACGCGCCTCACCGAAAGTCAAAGCCGTGTGTGAATTTCGTGTGGTATTCTACTATATATTTTTCCTCTTTGCAAGAGTGTTTTTCAGAATTTACAAAAAATTTACACTAAAATTCTCCGATTTCATGAAACAATCACCAAAACAAAAAACAGTCTGCGCAAGAATAACCAATAGGTTTTCCCACGCAGACTGCATACTCAGACTATTTGTTTTTTTTGCAGCCTGAAAGAAGTTCATAGCGACACACCAGAATCAAATCCTCCCCGATCCGCTCCACCCATTCCCGGCAAATTCTGTACCTTGGCTTGTGTGTGAAGGAAAAAAAACGGTTATCCGGTAAAAGAAACGCCGCGATGCAGCCCGTTCCGCAGTCAAATTCCAAATCGTTGATGTAGCCAAGTCTCGCGCCATCCGTTGTGCAGATCACTTCTTTGAGAGACAACTCCCTGAATGTCATATTCATCATACCAGAATGCACAAAAGGCCGTTACTCCCTTCGTTGATGATTCTTGACAGCGTCTCTGAAAGTTTCTTTCGCGCATCTTCCGGCATATGAGAAAGTTTGGAGTTTAGTCCTTCGCTCGCCAGATCATACAGGCTTTTCCCAAGCATATTTGTCTCCCATATACCAAGAGGGTTCTTTTCAATCTGATTTTTAATGCTCGCCGCCAGTTCCTCCGATTGCTGTTCGCTGCCGACAATGGGATTGATTTCGGTTTCAATTTCGGCTTTGATCATATGGATAGACGGTGCTCCGGCGCGCAGCCTCAATCCGAATCCTCCCGGCTGACGCACAATCTCCGGCTCTTCCAAAGTAAGATCACTGCTGTCAGGCATGACGATCCCATAGCCCGTTTCCTCCACCTGCCGCAAAGCGCTCTCTACTTTCTTGTATTTTCTCCCGGTTTCGGCCAAATCTTTCATAATAGCGATCAATTCCTCATCGTTTTTCAATTCAAATCCGGTGAGTTCGCTGAGTACCTGATAGTACAGTTCATCCTTCAGCGCCGTACGAACACGCGCTCTGCCGCTGCCCATGTCCATGAAGGAAAGCGTAGCTCCGGCGACATACTCATTGTTCTCAAGAGCAGAAAATGCTTCCTTGATCTGTCCCATGCGCTCCACATTGGAGGCGCATGCAGCAATGCTTTCAAACAAACTCTGAATCACCCGATGATTTCTGTCAAGTGCGGCCGTCCACTCCGGAAGACAGATTTCTACCTCCCTTACGGGAAATTCTTCAAGAATGAGTCCGAGAATGTGCCTGATATCCTCGCCGTTCAGTTCCAGACAGTTTACCAACGCCACCGGCGCGCCATATTTTTCCTCCAATGATTCTCCAAGCGCCGTCGTTTCTTCGGCGTTGGGATGGGCAGAATTGAGAATGATGGCGAAGGGTTTGCCCATGGCCTTCAATTCCTTGGCCACCCGTTCTTCCGCCGTCACATATTGCGCTCTGGGCAGGTCACAAATCGAACCGTCGCAGGTGACAAGCAACCCGATGGTTGCATGATCGGTGATGACTTTTCGTGTGCCGAACTCCGCCGCCTCCTCAAAGGGCATGGGTTCTTTCTGCCAGGGCGTATGCACCATTCTCGGCTGTCCTTCCTCCAACTGTCCCAATGCTTCAGGAACAACATAACCGACGCAGTCCACAAGTTTCACCCGAATCCCCGTCGCGTCGTCTACAGAAATTTCAACAGCCTCGTCGGGAATGAATTTCGGCTCGGTGGTCATCACCGTCTTGCCGCCCGCAGACTGAGGAAGTTCGTCTCTGGCTCTCGTCCTGTCGTAAGTTCCGCGAATATTTGGGATTACCAACTGTTCCATAAATTTTTTGATCAGCGTGGACTTCCCCGTCCGAACAGGACCTACCACGCCCACATAGATATCGCCCCCGGTTCTTTCGGCGATATCCTTGTAAATCGACCGATCTGTCATAAAAAAACCTCCGTATCCTTGACTGTTTACTGCAAGTATATGGAAGTTCTTTCTTTTTTAGAACGTTTTATCCTTCCCGCGATTTTCCGAAATAAGAAGCCTCCCAACGGGCACCCTCCGTATGGAAAGTGCCCCGAGGCGGCCTTTGTATCTGAATGTTATTTGATTCTTTTGAAGGGGCGCAGCAAAAAGCATAATGGGGGAACGATTTTCAGTTCGTATCAGAACCTTTGAATTTTAGGTTGATAGCACCGATACCACCGCTGATATCTATGCTGTTATCGCTGCTCCCTTGCTCTTTCAGGCCCGAAACTCCTACACCGTCAACAGTAATACTGCCAATGCCTTTTTCAATGCGAAGTTTATAATTTTCTCTATCGCCGATTACGGTTATATTGGATTCTCCTACGCCCAAATCAAAGGTGCAATCCCCGGTAAGTGCAGATGTTAAATGTAGTTCGCCGACTCCCATATCCAAATCAAGGTTATGAAGTGTCCCGGCGGCTATGGTAATTTTTCCGGCCCCGCCGTCAATATCAACACCGGAAACGGCAATAAGAGATTCGATTGCAACCTCGCCGGCTCCCAGATCAAAATTCATTGTGTCGGCAGATAAGTATTCCACAGTCAATTTCCCTGCGCCGGTCTTCATACTTATTTTTTCAAACATTGTATCGGTAGGAATATAGAGTGTCAGTACCGCACCGGTATAGGTGCTTCCAAATTTTTTTGTTTCCTTAACAGAAAGCACGCCGTTTTTATCTTCAACCGTTAGATATTTTAAATTGCTTTCCACAAGAAATTTATCGCCTTGCTTTATTGTAAAATCGGCGGCGCCTATATTCACTTCAAGCCCGCGAATATCCGAAGAAACAGCATAGGTTTGGATGTCTTCGGTAACCGCGTCACCTCCGAAAAACCCACCGAACAGGCCAAACACACTCAATAGTCCCCCTATAATACTGACAGTTAGAAAAATGGCAAATGCTATTGCTAAATATTTAATAACTTTTTGAAAAGTGGTCATTTGATTTCAATCCCTCCAAACATACAAGTACCGCTGATATAAATTGTCAAAGCCCCTTTATGAGCGGCAGCCTTGTTTGAAACTCCGCCGAAAATACTGTTAGAGGTAACCTTTACATTGATATTATCAGGAACGAAAATATCTACACCGCCAAAGATTGCCGATGCCTGAATGGCACAATCTTTTTCAATCACGGCATTTCGCAGATCACACTTTACCCCGCCAAAAACAGCAGATAATTCTGCTCCCTCAAATATTTCTCCATCATAGTTTAGATTGCATCCCGAAAAGGTTGCACATCCTACTTTTGCTTCGCCGCCGTTTTGTTTGATTTTGGCGATGATTTCATTTGCTTTGTTGCCAAATAACCCTGTAAAGACCATTTTTAAACCGATAATCACAATAATGACCGGCACAAGCAACTTCCAAAGCATCGAGAAATTCAATATGCCTTGGCAGCACAGCAGCAGAAACACGCCAATCGCAATGCCGATGATGTTACCGGTTTTTTCGCGCTCTGTAAATAATCCCACAGCACACGGTACAATGATAAATACTGTCCACCACCCGTCAAAAAACACATCAATGTTCGTTATGTTTAACGCATTCAGAGCGAACAGTCCACCCACTGCAATCAGCACGATTCCCCATACAACGCTGCTTATCTTTTTCATTATTGTTCTTCCTCTTTTCTCAAAAAAAGTGCGTGACCGAAGCCACGCACCGAAAAGCGCAACTCCGATTGTCAAAAAACAAAGTTCAAGCAGAAAAGGAATCCCTTATTACCATCCGAGTGGAGTTGCGTTTTTACCAAACTCAAGTCGGATGATGACCAAAAATGGATATAATATCCCCTTGCAAAAAGAACTCCTTCCCTTATTCAACTTTGTTTGACACCGATATTATAGCACATTCATTGTCGAAATGGAAGTCCCAAATGTGTGTTTTAGGGCGCAAAAAAGCGCCTATTCTCAAAGACTGAAAACAGGCGCTTATATGGAATACGCATTACCGATTGACGGTTTTGATTTCTTTCTTCAGATACCAAATGTTGTGTGCCAATAGCAATCCGCTATATAGTAAAATGGACAAGAAAATAGTAAGAGAAAAATCACGGCTTATGGAATACGTTGACCAATCGATGCCCGATATTATGCAATGGCTGACAATATAAGCGACGGGATACAATCCGACACGCTCTACCCACAAGCGCACGTTTTGTTCCTTCCTCGTAAAGAGCCACACGATTACCGCAATTACCAGCGCCGCGGAAGCAAAAATAAGATAATATCCCAGCATCAGCCTCGGCAAAGCGGTCAAGCCCTCGGTTTTGCCGTCGATTTCGATTTGATTTTCGGCATTTGGGTCATACCTTGCAATGCAGATGCTACTCCCTCCGTCGTTCGGCAGATAGTAAAGTTCCATCGGCTTTGGTTGATAATAGGCGTTTGCAGGCTCGCCGGTGGATACTATCACGGTTGAAAGCCTTTCCCTCCCCTTTGAAAACCATTTGTCCCAAAGCGTTGTCCACGCCTCGATTTTACAGATACAAGCGGCGCTGATTTCGGTGGGAACGTCGAACACTTCACAGCGAAAATCGGTAACGTTTTCGTCAAATATCAGTGTTAGTCCTTTCTCTCCGAATTTCTCAACGGTCACAAGCCCCTCGGAATACGGTTGATAGATAGGAGCGCCCAATACTGCAAAAGCCGAAACGAACAGTGCGATGACAAATACGGCAGTCAGCGCGATCGTCTGAATGCGTTTCATTTTCAGTTTTCGGCTGAGATTTTGCAAAGGCGCTGCTTCATTGGTTTTTTGTACCGGCCTTGGCTCTTGGATTTGTTCGTATTCCTTCCTGCAAGCCTCGCAGTTTTTCAGATGTTCCGCAACAAAGGCCTTCGTGTCGGTGCTGACCATATTCTCTGTATAGAGAGGCAAAAGGTCTCGTACAATACTACATTCATTTTTCATCGGTTTCGTCCTCCAGTCTTGCTTGTATCATTCTTTTGGCTCGGTGGTAGGTCACGCAAGCCCAATTATCGGATTTACCGAACAGTTTCCCGATTTGAGAGAAACTGAGGTCTGCAAACACACGCCATAGAAAGACTTCTTTGTATGTTTCCGGCAGAGTATGCAAAACCGCTCTTATCCTTGCTGCTTCGTCCTGCCTGATAAGTAGTTCCTCTGCGGTCACTTCTTCAGAAGGCAGTTCCGATAACTCTGTCTCGTCGAACCTATCCGCCCCAGCGGATTTCCTCAGATAGGTATAATAACAGTTTTTGGCGATCTGACAAAGCCATACTCGAATATCGCAGCTGCCACGAAAACTATTTATGGAGCGCATTGCTTTGAAGAATGTCTCACTTGTAATTTCATCTGCTATGCTCTCGCTGCCGGACAGTCTACGAATATAGCGGTACACATCATCGAAATAGGTTCGGTATATTTCCTCGAACTCCGTCACTCTACCACCCCCTTTCATCTATAAGACTTCGCAGAGAGCAAAACCTTACAAGAGGTTCAAAAAAATTTTTTATCGACCATGGATGCTTTTTTATCTTTGCAAACATAAATCCTTCCCGCCGGAGTCGGTGTACCTGACAGGAAGGACAATGGCAAATATGTCGTTTATTTCTTTTGGTAAAATGCACCTTTTAAAGCGTCTGTTGTTCCGCTCAAATACGGAAGTTCAAATGTCTTGATTTCCACTCATTTTTCCTTCAAACGCCGCTTTTTCTCTCTGCTTTCCGATAAACAGGAAGTTACTTTATATGTTTCGATAAATACAATACGAGTTCATCATCATTACAGCAATCACGATACGGTTCACAGATCTGATCTTTATACCAGACGCCGCTCCCATCCGGAATGTATCCGCGCCTCACATACATTCTCTGGGCGCTTCCGTATCCGCTGTGCAGTCCCACTCCGAGGTATATCACGTCCGAATAAGAGAATGC
>CANQNM010000048.1 GCA_947625265.1 uncultured Clostridia bacterium | reverse complement strand
TGCCTTTACCTCCCAATCCAACGCCGTAATGACGCTGATTCTAAACGACTCCAACAGTGCCACGATTGGACAGAGTAAGGGCGCGGCGATGGCGTGGATTTATTTCCTGATCGTTATGGTTCTGATTGCGGCGGTGGCGGGTATCGTTTCACTCTTCGTATTCTATCAGCGCCGTGATTAAGGGGGGGACGATTTGATGAATAATACAGGCTCAAAAGAAACCAAGGTATTAAAAGAAAGCAAAAGAAAGATTCGGGTGGAGTTCGAGCGCACTTCCCGCTGGACACGGTTCAGAGTGAAATATCTGAATATGAACTTCGTTTCCAGCACGTTGTTCAAAATATTCCGTCTGGTGCTCCTCATCGGTATTGCTTTTGTCATTCTCTTTCCCTTTTATTCCAAAGTTATGGGGTCCCTCATGGGTCAGGAAGACTTTGTGGATGTGACGGTGAAACTGGTTCCCAAAACCTGGACGCTTGATCAGTACAAATATATTTTGTTGGAAAACAACTATCTTCAGGCGACGTTCAACACATTGGTGTTGAGTCTTATCTGCGCGGTTCTGCAAACGATGACCTGTTGTGTGATCGCCTACGGATTTGCAAAATTCAAATTTAAGTTTAACCAACAATTATTTATGCTGGTCATCTTCACCATGGTTGTGCCGCACATCGTTCTTCGCTGGTCGATGTATCTGGAATTTGCGGATTTCCAGCCGTTATACCTAAAGCCTTTTTGGGACGGCATCAAAAATATCGCCGGAGAGGGTGGGTTCCTTGCGGGATTCACCGGATCCGATGGAATTTTCCTGCTCAACTCTCACTGGCCGCTGGCGATCCTTTCAATTACCGGACTGGCGTATAAGAACGGACTGTACATTTTTATGCTGCGGCAGTTCTTCAAAGGCGTTCCTGATGAACTGGAGGAATCGGCATATATTGACGGATCAGGTGTGTTCAGAACTTTTGTGACGATCATCATCCCTTTGTCGATCCCCATGATGCTGACGGTATTCATTTTCGCTTTTTCCTGGCAGTGGACAGATAACTTCTACACCAAACTGTTCTACCCCACGGCAAGCCAGGCTCCTGCGTTGATGCCCTCCATTGTGAAAGTGCCCAAGTCTCTTGCAACGCAATTTGCCGGACAGGAACTTTATACTTCCGCGGTGAAAAATACATGTTCACTTTTGATCATTGCGCCGTTGCTGATCCTTTACCTCTTCTTCCAGAAGTCTCTGGTGCAGGGTATTGAGCGGTCGGGTATCACCGGTTAAACCAATATTTTGGGGAAAACTTTTTAAAAAAGTTTTCCCCAAATTTCTTTGAAAAACTTTTTCGACGGATCTTCGTTTGACTCCAATGTCCCAAAGGAAAGAGTTTGTGGATTTTGGGGAATTTTCCGGAACTGTCCTCTGAGGCTGAATTTGAAAGAAAGTTCCGATTTTTTGTATATCCACAAAGATGCAGGTCACGGTTTGAGGGGGTAAGAACCTCGAACTGTGACCCGCTGCTTTTTCTATACGGTTTTTACGATTATTAAGGGAACTTACACCACGGGACGAGCACCTGCCTTTGTTGCGAAATCATCTCTCCGTGTAGTGTTCCGGTATGCCTGCTTTTTTGTGCTGAGGTTGTTCTGGGATTTGGAAAGCCTAAAATCTCGTAATTTCGGACAGTCGAAAGCCTGAGAACCCGGGGACCCGAGAACCCGAGAACCCGAAAGCCTGAGAACCCGAGAATCTGGGAACCCCAAAACCCGAAGCCCGCGAACTAGAAACCCGGGAACCCGAGAACCCGAAAACTTGAGAACACGAGAATCTGGAAACCCAAAAACCCGAAGCCCGCGAACTAGAAAACCCGGGAACCCGAAAACTCGGGAACCCGGGAATTTGAAGAGCGGTTAGGTCTTATCGTCAAAGTCCTGACTGTAGTAGTTTCCTCCGTTAGCGTTGCCATCAAAACCGCCTGTGCTGCTGTCGGAACCGTTCGTGCCGCCGTCGTTTCCGGGAGCGCCGCCGGTCTGTTTGTAAAGTTTTTCGGACAGGGTGTAGAAGACTTTTTCCAGTGCTTCGGTGTCGGCCTTGATTTCGTTCTGATTTCCGTTCTTGACGGTTTCTTTCAATTTTGAGATGGCGGTCTGCGCCTCGTTTTTATCGCTGTCGGAGAATTTATCGCCGTTTTCATTCAGTACTTTTTCACATTGGAAGATCAGTGACTCCGCCTTGTTTTTGGTCTCTACCGCCTCTTTTTGTTTCCGATCTTCTTCAGCGAATTTTTCTGCGTCTTTCACTGCGCGGTCGATGTCCTCTTTGGACATGTTGGTAGAGGAGGTAATGGTGATGTGCTGTTCCTTGCCGGTTCCTTTGTCTTTTGCGGAGACATTGACAATACCGTTGGCGTCGATATCAAAGGTGACTTCAATTTGCGGCACACCTCTGGGTGCGGGCGCGATACCGTCCAAAACGAATCTGGCAAGCGTGGTGTTGCCCGCCGCCATTTCTCTTTCGCCTTGCAGCACATGGATTTCTACCTGCGTTTGTCCGTCGGCCGCAGTGGAGTACACCTGAGATTTTTTGACCGGAATGGTGGTGTTTCTCTCAATGATGCGGTTGCATACGCCGCCCAGCGTCTCGATACCCAGAGACAGCGGCGTCACGTCCAACAGCAGCAGATCCTTCACGTCTCCACCGAGCACTCCTCCCTGCACGGCGGCGCCGATTGCGACGCACTCGTCGGGGTTGATGCCCTTGAAGGGTTCCTTACCGATGAAATTCTTGACGGCTGTCTGAACAGCGGGAATTCTGGTGGAACCGCCCACCAACAGCACTTTATCAATCTGCGAGGCTGTAAGACCTGCGTCTGCCAATACTCTCTTGGTGGGGCCCATGGTCGCATCCACCAAATCTTTTGTCAGATCGTCGAACTTCGCTCTGGTCAGCGTAGTTTCGAAATGTTTGGGGCCGGTGGCGTCGGCGGTGATGAAGGGCAGATTGATGTTGGAGGTGGTCATGCCGGACAGTTCGATTTTTGCCTTTTCCGCCGCATCTTTCAGTCTCTGAAGCGCCATTTTATCCTTGCGCAGATCTATGCCGCTGTTTTCCTTCATGAATTCCTCGGCGATCCAGTCGATGATTCTCTTGTCGAAGTCGTCGCCGCCCAGGCGGTTGTTTCCGGCGGTGGCGAGTACTTCAAACACGCCGTCGGAGATTTCAAGAAGCGATACATCGAAGGTTCCGCCGCCCAGATCATACACCATGATTTTTTGATTCACTTCTTTGTCCATGCCGTAGGCGAGCGCCGCGGCGGTAGGCTCGTTGATGATTCGCATAACCTCCAGTCCCGCGATTTTGCCGGCGTCCTTGGTTGCCTGCCGCTGTGCGTCGGAGAAATAGGCGGGCACGGTGATCACCGCCTGAGAAACCGTTGTGCCAAGGAAAGCCTCGGCGTCCGCTTTCAACTTTTGAAGGATCATCGCGGAGATTTCCTGCGGTGTATAGGATTTTCCGTCGATGGTCACTTTGTGTGCGGTGCCCATCTCCCTTTTGATGCTCATGACCGTTCTGTCGGGGTTGGTGATAGCCTGACGTTTTGCCACCTGTCCCACCAGCCGTTCTCCGGTTTTGGAGAATCCGACCACTGACGGAGTGGTTCTTGCGCCTTCGGGGTTGGTGATGACAATAGGCTCGCCGCCTTCATATACGGCCACGCAGGAGTTGGTTGTACCTAAATCAATACCGATAATTTTTCCCATGATATATTCCTCTTTTCTCAAGTTTTTTTAAATTTATGTGTGGGTGAAGGTCAGTTCGCGACCTTTACCATAGCATAGCGTATGATTTTATCGCCTTTTTTATAACCTTTTTGAAAGACTTCCACAATTTCGCCTTCTTTGAAGTTTTCATCTTCCACATGCATAACGGCATTGTGGAAATTGGGGTCGAAAGTTTGTGTCTCTACGGGCGTCACGCCCAGTTTCTCAAGGATTTCGGACAACTTTGTCAGAGTCATTTCAATTCCCTTGATCACCTGTCCATCCTCTCCCCCAAATTTCAGTGCCATCTCCAAGGCGTCCGCCAGCGGAAGAATCTGCGTGAGTACGTCGGTGAGCGCATTGTTGTAGACGGCGTCTTTTTCGGCGGCGGCGCGTTTTCGGAAGTTCTCATATTCCGCCATCATGCGCACATACCGATCGTTGGCCGCATTGTTTTGCTCTTTTTGCTCCTCCAATTCTTTTTTTACTTTCGCCAGTTCTTTTTTTGACGACTCCAACTCTTTCTTGATTTTGCCGAAATCTTTTTTTGACGCTTTTTTTTCCTCTTCGGTTTCCTTTTCAGGGGAAATTGGTTCTTCGGTTTCCGGTGTTTCGTTTGTTGGATTTTTTTCCTCGTTCATCAGTGTGACAGTTCCTTTCCGATCCGGACGCGATCTTCCGTTTCACGGCGCGACATTTTCTCCGGATTCTATCTTTCGTTTTGATCTTTGGGGGGCGAACTGCTGCTCTCAGGCAGAGAAGCGTTCATGGCGTCGGCGATTCCGTCAGAGAGATAGCGTATTGCCGAGACCACACGGCTGTAATCCATGCGACAGGGACCGATGACGCCTACGGCGCCCACAGTTTTTCCGTCTACCACGATTTTTTTGAAGACCAGCGAGGATCCTGTTAACGCCTCAACTCCGTTTTCCCTTCCGATGCAGATGGTGACGTCGTTGTCGGCGCTTTCAAGAATATTCAAAAGTTCCTCTTTGCGGTCAAACATGCCCAGCACTTCCTTGAGTTTTCCCGAGTCCAGAAATTCAGGATACTCCAGCAGTTTATCCACACCGTCAATGCGCACGTCCTTTTCGTCGGCCTGCCCCATGGCTTCGTATACGAATTTCATGATGGGAGAAATGAGCGAGCCGTAGGCGCCAAGACAATTTTCCATCTGCATGAGGTAGGGAAGTGTGACGGTGGAGAGGTCTTTTTCGGCAACGAAGTTGTTAAGCACCTGTTCCAACAACTCTGCCGTTTCTTCAGTGACAGTCATTTCAGTGCGGATGAAGCGTGTTTTGGCGTTTCTTTCACCGCAGATCATGACCAGCAGGAAGTTGTGTTGATCCACCGGTGTGATGGAGAAACGTTTGACGGTGTTTTTCCCTGTGCTCTGCTTCACGGCAATGGCAGTGTAATTGGTCAGGTTCGCCATGACTTTGCCCGCATTCTGTATCAGTTTGTCAAGTTCTGCGGTTTTTGCTTTCAGCATGGAGTTCATTTGTGCCAGTTCTCCGGCGCTGAGAGCATAATCCTGCATCAGGCTATCCACGTAAAAGCGATAACCCAACTCGGTGGGAATGCGGCCGGCAGAAGTGTGCGGCTGTTCCAGATATCCCAGCGATTCCAACTCTGCCATTTCATTGCGGATGGTCGCCGAGGACAGATCGAACTGCCGCATTTGCGTCAGTGTTTTGGATCCCATCGGCTCGCCTGTCTCGATGTATGCATCGATCACCGCTTTGAGGATGGCCTGCTTGCGGGGAGTGAGTTGATAGAGCATCTTTACACCTCCTGACCTTTGATTTTAGCACTTATGACAAAGGAGTGCTAACTTCTGCCCTAAATGTACCACCTCCGGGGCTTCTTGTCAAGGGGTTTTTCAACTTTTTTTATGAATTTTTAGTGAACTTAGGACAAAAGTGCTAAAATAAAACGAAAAAAGGATCACGGCAAGAGTCTGCGTGATCCTTTTTTGAAGGGGTACAGTTTCTTTGTTTTTTGCGGAACCGTCTCGATTCACGGTTCAACGCACGGGCATGGTAACCTGCAAAGGTTTTACTCCATCATTCAGAATGATCTGCGTGGTTGAATTCTCCGCGCAGAGATCCAGCAACGCTTTTCTCATCGAAAAACTCGGAAGATCCACACATCCACCCTTAAAGACGCAAACCATTTTGGACACTTCCAGTTCGCCCGCTTCTTTAAGGTCTTTGACTATGGCGTCTCCAAGGTCGTTCACCGCGACGAAGACTTTTCCGCTTTTTGTCAGAATGGCGGTAGCCTGGGTCGACAGACCGTTTGAATGAGTTTCAACGTCCTTTGTCGCCTCTTCGGCGAGGGAAATCAATTCTTCATTTTTCATAAAATTATCTCCTTATATAAGAATTCAAATTCAGAGATCCCTGCGGACATGGTGCAGCAGACGGTACGCCGCTGTCTTCACACTTTTCTTAAACTCGTTTACAGTTCCAGACAGGGCATAGAAAAGTTGAATAAAACCGTTTTGGGGATGCCCTGAAAAATGTATTCAATGATTCCAAAATACATTCTTGATCCATCGGAAAAAGTATAATAGTAAATTGTATATATGTCCACCGTGACATATAGGAGTGTTTAGAACCGTGTATTCAAAGTCGTTTCTATATTTGCCTTTTGTTTCTTCTAAGAACTCCCAACTTCACCGGCCAAATCGGTCGGCCATCGTATCTGACGGATTCACAACTACATTCCCATTTTACTCGCAATTGCAAAGGGGCAGCAATTGCGAGCTGAACCTGTTGAATTTTATCGGAATATATTGAACTTTAAAAGCAATTTTACAAAAGAGCGTAAGAAATTCCTCCCTTCTTTCGCGTTTTATGTATATATTATACTAGATTATTTAAATTTGTCAATAGATTGTATAAAATTTTCCAAAAATCTACACATACATTGCTATTTATATATTTTTTATAAATTTTTGTAAAACCGTTTTCTTTTTTCGTTTTTGAGAGTTCTTTGCCGTTGCGGGTTTTGATCGAAAAACGCGCAGAGCACGACCGCCTTTCGGTGAAACGGTTTTGAAGACTCCGTTTCATTGGATGTCTGGCGGTTGTGCTCTGCCTGCATTTTATAGAATTTTGTTATGGATTTTTTCAAACTAAACTATGGGAACACAGTCTATACCTAAGGCGCGCAGCATATGGTTTTTGGAGATTCCATGGGTGTTTAAGAGTGTTTCGCCCTTTTTTGAAAGTTCAAACGGTCGGTCAATGGCAAGGACCTCGGCGCAGACCCCCGCTTCTCCAAGCACTTCCTTCCAAAGAACTCCGGCGCCGCCGTTGCGGATCCCCTCCTCGGCGAAAACTACTTTGGTATGCGGGGAGATCAACTTCAGAATTTTTGTGACAAGGCTCTTTGTTGGGCGCAGCGATTCCAGCGCGAGAACCGACACCCGCTTGTCCGCACGCGCGGCGGCGTTTTCGGCATGAAGCGCCTCGTTTGCAAGCGCGCCGTAGGTGACGATCAGTCCGTCGGCGTCTTCGTAAACTTTTCCCCGAAGGAATTCCTCTCTGTATATGTAAGGAAGTTGTCCCGCGCATTCGATTTCACCGCCGCTGCGGTATCTGATGAAGGTGAGTTTTTCGCCACTGAGCGCCTCGTCCAACAAGGCGTCAAGGGCGGGGAAATCCAGAGGCGCGTAAATCTTCGAATCAGGTAAGGAAAGAGCCATGGAGACGTCGAAGATCCCATGATGCGTGGGACCGTCGGCAGGCGCCAGCCCCGCGCGGTCGATAGCAAGGACTACGGGAATGCTCTGAAGGGCGGCGTCATGGATCATCTGATCATAGCACCGCTGACTGAAGGTGGAGTATACGGCGTATACCGGTTTCATTCCGGCTGCCGAAAGACCGGCGGCAAAGGTCATGGCGTGTTCTTCGGCAATTCCCACGTCAAAAAAACGTTGGGGATGGTTTTTCTGAAAAGCAGTCAATCCCGTGCCGTCCGCCATGGCGGCGGTGATTCCGCAGATGCGCTCGTCTTTTTCCGCCAGGGACGTGAGCCGTTTTCCGAAATGTTCCGAGAAAGTGGGCACCGGCGTGTGGCAAGCCGGGGGAATGCCGTGAAATCTTCCGGGGTCTTTTTCAGCGGGTTCGTAGCCTTTTCCCTTAACGGTGCGCACATGAATGAGCGAGCATTCCCCGCTTTGTTTGGCTTCCCGGAGCACAGCCTCCAGTTTTTTCTGGTCGTGTCCGTCAATGGGACCGAAGTAGTTGATTCCCATCTTTTCGAAATAGTTGTCGGTATACAGCGCCCGTTTGATGCGCATCTTCTGCTTGGAAGCGAACCGAAGGAGTTTTTTCCCGGCTTTCGTAGACGAAAGAAACTTTTTCATCTGTCGTTTTGCCCAGAAATAACTTTTGGTGGAACGGAGTTTGGCGATGAGGTTGGCAAAATGTCCGGTATTCTTGGAGATAGACATTTCGTTTTCATTGAGCACGATTATCAGGGGCAGATCCTCTCTGCAATTGTTCAGTGCCTCATGGATCATTCCTCCGGTAAATGCGCCGTCGCCCACCACCGCGACAGTGAACCGGCGCCTTTTCTGAAGGTTGTCCGCTTCCGCAAATCCGATGGCGGCCGAAAGGGAGGTGCTGGCATGTCCGCCGCCGAAAGCGTCGTACACGCTTTCATCCCTTCGTTGAAAACCCGAGAGCCCGCCGATTTTCCTCAGCGTTTCAAAACGGTCGTATCTGTCCGAAAGGATTTTGTGCACATAGGACTGATGCCCCACGTCAAAGATCAGGCGGTCGTTTGGCAGATCAAAAACACGGTGCAGAGCCAGCGTCAGTTCTACCACGCCCAAATTGGAGGCCAGATGTCCTCCGTTTTCAGTGACCCGTTCGATCAGTTCCTCCCGGATTTCCCGGCAAAGCAGAGCGCACTGCTTTTCGTTAAGCGTATTCAGATCCCCGGGAGTGTTCAGTTTTCCCAAAAGTGTATAGTTCATACCCGATCCTTTTCCCAAAAGAAGTGAAGGAAACAGTTTTGTTTAGAAATTGTATGCGTATGTCCTCAAGCGCCTTTTTTCGCCGCGCGGTTTTTAACGGTCGCGGCGCTGCAGTGCGCCACAGATTGATAAAGACTGAAAAACGAGAGGGTGGGTTTCAGTACTGTCTGCCCCAGATTAACATATGCTTTGCCTTTTTCCCGCAGCAGACGCAGGTTTCACCCAGACGTTCCTCCTCAAAAGGGATGCAGCGGGATTTGACGCCGCCGGTTTCGTTTTTGAGTTGCTCCTCACAGGCAGCGTCTCCGCACCACATCGCCCGGATAAAGCCCGGCTTGTTTTCGGCGATTTTGAGAAATTCCTCGTGCGTGTGAGCATCGTTGGTTTTTTCCGCTCTGTTTTTAAGGGCCCGCTGTACCAGTTCATCGTGCACGAAAGCGAGCATCTCCCGCACCTTCTCTTCGACGTTGTCCAGTGAAGAGAATTTTTTCTCTCTGGAAACTCTTGAAACAAGGACGCAGGAATTGTTTTCAATGTCTCTTGGCCCGATCTCCAGCCGGACGGGCACACCCTTCATTTCATATTGGCTGAATTTCCATCCGGGAGAGTTTTCGCTCTCGTCAAGGAACACTCGGAATCCCTCTTTTTCGAGGGATTTTGCCACCGCGCGCGCTTTTTCCAACACCCCTTCCCGGTGCTGCTGTACGGGAATGACCGCCACCTGGATAGGAGCTACTGCGGGGGGGAGGATCAGACCGTTGTCGTCGCCGTGAGTCATGATAATGGCGCCGATCATGCGGGTAGAAACACCCCAGGAAGTCTGGTGGGGATAACGGATCTGATTGTCTCTGCCGGTGAAGGTGATGTCAAAAGCCTTCGCAAATCCGTCCCCGAAATAGTGGGAGGTGCCGCCCTGAAGGGCTACGCCGTTGTGCATCATCGGTTCGATGGTATAGGTTTCCATTGCCCCGGCGAATTTTTCCTTCTCGGTTTTTCGTCCGGTATATGCGGGGATGGCGAGACTTTCGAGATAGAAATCCTCGTAGACTTTCAGCATACGAAGGGTTTCCTCTCTTGCCTCCTCCTCCGTTTCATGCATGGTGTGGCCTTCCTGCCAGAGAAACTCAGAAGTGCGCAGAAAGGGTCTGGTGGTTTTTTCCCAGCGGACGACGTTCACCCACTGGTTATAGAGTTTGGGCAGATCCCTGTAGGAGTGAATGATTTCTTTGAAGTGACGGCAGAAGAGCGTTTCAGAGGTCGGACGGATGCACAGACGTTCGGAAAGTTGATTTTCACCGCCTACCGTGACCCATGCGCATTCAGGTGCAAATCCCTGCACATGGTCTTTTTCTTTTTGGAGCAAACTTTCCGGAATGAACAGAGGCATGTAGACATTCTCATGCCCCAACGCTTTAAAACGCGCGTCGAGATCTTTTTGTATGTTTTCCCAGATGGCGTAACCGTAGGGACGGATGACCATGCAGCCTTTCACCCCGGAATAGTCGGCGAGTTCGGCTTTTTTTACCACGTCGGTATACCATTGTGCAAAATCCACATCCATAGACGTGATCTGCTCTACCATTTTTTCATTTGCCACGGCTTTGATCCTCTCGCTATTGTACAGAATAGGTTTCTAACGATTGATTATAGCGCATTTTTTTTATATTGTCAAATCTTTTTGTGCTTTTTATAAAAAATCTCTTTCCTTTTTTGGCAAAAAGAAAAAACGTGCATACAACTGTAAAAGAGACTGTGTTTTTCGGAGGATCGCATGAAAAAAGAAAGCGTTTACACCGTGGAGTTGGATGAACCCTATCCCAAAGCGACAATTAGAAGGAAGAATATGATGCTGGCGTCCGCCCTTTCGCAGGCATATGGGGGGAAAACGGGAGAACTGACGTCTATCAGTGAATATCTTTATCAAAGCATTCTGTGCGCGGAGGAATATCCCGCTATTTCCGAACTTTTTGAAGATTTGGCAAAGGTGGAGATGCGCCATTTCCGCATTTTGGGGGAAATGATCTGCGCGTTGGGCGCGCCGCCCAAAGTTTGTGTTCACAAGGATTTTTGCAGAAGAATCCCCTGGTCCGGCGGTTATCCGTTCTATAGAACCACCCTTGGCGAGGCGCTGGCCGGAAGTATGCGGGATGAAGAGCATGCGGCGGCTTTTTACAGAAAACTTGCCGGGTGTGTGGAAAACGAAAGCGTATCCCAACTGCTCTTGCGCCTCGCAAAAGATGAGGAGCATCATGAAACGCTCTTAGGGCAGGCATTGGAGGATTTGAAGCGGATGGGAGGACAGTAAAACAGCACTGTTTCGGGGCGCTGGGAAATAACGGAAAATAAAGGAGGAGATGAGTTGGCCGCCGCCGTAAAAAAAGAAAAAAGTCTTGACAAGCGGGAGGATAGGGTGTACAATATTGCCGTGGTTTTTGATTGAAAGAACCGTTGGATGAAGATGCCGGGTAAATCGGCACTGCATGCTCCCTGCATTTCTTCTTTTCTGTTTGCCGGGTGTGGTAAAAAAGCGGGGGTCTTCACGAACTTGCCGTGAAGTGTGATTTTGGCGACGGTCGCGTGAAGACTGTGGATTCCGATGGTTACGGCTTTTCGGGAAATTTCAATCGTTCTTTCCGGGTAAAACCGGCGAGAAACGGCAGAAACGGTTACTCTGGACGGTACGTCACTTTCGCAGAATTCGTTTTTCTCAAAGACCGCCGACCCGACCGGTGCTGGGAAAAATCGAATCGGTATGTTTTCTGGCGGCGAACTTTAAACGGTCGAAAGAATATACATGTGACGTGTGATGTTGGATATGTGAATTTCGAGGGAACTCGGCCCCGGCTTTTTGAGAAGGGGAGGAATTCTTGGGGTGCCTGGGAAAGGAATTTTTCGCTGGCGAAAGGTATGGTCACGAAGATGGCGTGTTCGATTTACAAAAAGGTGGGTGTTGCCGCCTCAGGCGGTGTTTTTGCCATCTCTGTTTTTTCCCTGTCCCGCATTCTTTTTGACGGCCTCACTGACGGCATTTGACGGTAAACGGCAGACAGAACGGTGGTTTTGTCTGCTTTTTCCTTGCTCGCGCGGCCTGGGAAACAAAAACAAAAACGGGGGGAGCCGATTTTTCTTTCACGGGCGGTGTAAGATGTAAAGTGTAAAATTTCGGAATGTTCGGGCGGGGGATTCCGGATACGGTGTTTTGATACCCGGGCGCTCCGGGCGCCTTTCGGGGACGGACTTTTAAAATCAACGCCGCAAAAACGCGGAAAGTATTTTTTGTTTTTCGTCATTGCGCGGTTGTTCCTTCGGGAACATTTTGGAAATAAAAATTATTGAAGGGGTGAGAGATCATGACCAAATACATATTTGTGACAGGCGGGGTGGTGTCTGGACTGGGCAAAGGAATCACTGCGGCGTCTTTAGGCAGACTTTTGAAGGCAAGGGGGCTGAAAGTGGCGGCGCAGAAACTGGATCCGTACATCAACGCCGATCCGGGTACCATGAGTCCCTATCAGCACGGCGAGGTGTATGTGACCGAAGACGGTGCGGAGACCGATCTGGATCTGGGGCACTACGAACGCTTCATCGACGAGGATTTGAACAGATATTCCAATCTCACCACCGGAAAAGTGTATTGGAACGTGTTGAATAAGGAACGCCGCGGGGAGTATCTTGGATCTACCGTGCAGGTGATTCCCCACATCACCAATGAAATCAAAAATTTTGTATATCGGGTGGGGAAGCAGACCGACGCCGACGTGGTCATCACCGAAATTGGCGGCACCATCGGAGATATCGAATCTCAGCCCTTTCTTGAGGCAGTTAGACAGATCTCTCTGGAAGTGGGCAGGGAGAACAGTCTCTTTATTCATGTCACGCTCGTTCCCTTTCTGCGCGGTTCAGACGAACACAAGTCCAAGCCTACCCAGCATTCGGTGAAGGAACTGCAGGGCATGGGAATCAATCCCAACATCATCGTTCTGCGCTGCGATCAACCGCTGGAAAGTTCAATTTTCAAAAAGATCTCCCTGTTCTGCAATGTGAAACCCGACTGTGTCATCGAAAACATCACGTTGCCCTACCTCTATGAGGCGCCGCTGATGTTGGAGAAAGCCAATTTTTCCTCGGTGGTCTGTCGGGAATTGGGTATCGACGCGCCGGAGGCAGATCTGAGGGAATGGACCGAAATGGTGGAGCGGATCAAAAACCGCGAAAAGGAAGTTCACATCGGCCTGGTGGGCAAATATACGCAGCTGCACGACGCCTACCTGTCTGTGGCGGAGGCTATGCGTCACGCCGGGTATGCACTCAACACTCATATTTGCATTCACTGGATCGATTCGGAGGGCTTGAACGAGGAAAACTGCGAGGAAACTCTTTCGGCATTGGACGGAGTGATCGTTCCGGGAGGATTCGGGAGCAGGGGAATTGACGGGATGATTCTTGCGGCAAAATACGCAAGAGAACATCTGCTTCCCTATTTCGGAATCTGTCTGGGAATGCAGATTGCGGTTATCGAGTATGCGCGCAACGTTCTGGGCATTGCCGACGCCCATTCGGGAGAATTCGACGAACTATGTAAAAATAAAGTCATCGACTTCATGCCCGGACAAAGTGAGCATGTGGACAAGGGTGGAACGCTGAGGCTGGGTGCTTATCCGTGCGTGATCAAAAACGGAACGACGATGGAACGCTGCTATGGCAAGGGAGAGATCTTTGAGCGCCATCGCCACCGTTATGAATTCAACAACGACTACCGGCAGACGTTTGCCGACGGAGGTTTGGTTCTTTCGGGTATATCGCCTGACGGAAGGTTGGTGGAAGCGGTGGAGTTGGACGACCGCGACTTCTACGTCGGCGTGCAGTATCATCCTGAATTTAAATCCCGTCCCAATCGCGCGCACCCGCTATTTAAGGGATTTATCGGTGCGGCACTGAACTACCGGGAAAAATCCGGGAAAAATAAAAAAGAGCAAAATTGAAAGCGCTCCGGCTTGGTTTTGATTTTAAATTTAAATTCGATTTCTTCGGGTGCGGTTTTCAAAGGATTTTGCTGCTGCGCTTTTAAAAGGATGGTGTAGAATTGATGGACGGTCTTTTGCATGAGGAATGCGGTGTTTTTGGGGTGTACGCGCCCGAACCTTGCGACGCGGCGGGACTGATGTACTACGGACTGTACGCTTTGCAGCACCGGGGACAGGAGAGTTGCGGCATCGTACTGTGCGACGACGGGATTTTTTTCTCCCACAAGGATCTGGGGCTGTTAAGCGAGGTTTTCACAAAAGACGAGATGGGAAAATTCCCGAAGGGAACCATGGCAGTGGGGCATGTGCGCTACGGCACCACCGGAAAAAACAGCAGAGCCAATTGTCAGCCCATCGAGGTCAATCATCAAAAGGGAAAAATGGCATTGGCGCACAATGGAAACCTGAGCAACGCTTATGAACTGCGTCAGCGTTTGGAATTGAACGGCGCCATCTTTCACACCACCAGCGATACCGAGATCATCGCCTACATTGTCACCCAAGAGCGTTTGAAAACGCCGTCTATTGAAATGGCGCTGGATCACGCCATGGATAAGTTGGATGGAGCGTATTCGTTGGTGCTTATGTCGGCGTCAAAGTTGACGGCGGCAAGAGATCCTCACGGTTTTCGCCCTCTGTGTTATGGGAAAACCGAAAGCGGCGTCTATGTCGTCGCCTCTGAGAGTTGTGCACTTTCCGCAGTGGGGGCGCGTTTCGAGCGCGATTTGCTTCCAGGAGAGATTCTCACCTTTGACGAGGGAGGCGTGCATTCCAACAGACGGCATTGCGCGCGATGCCCCAAAAGTCTCTGCATTTTTGAATACATCTATTTTGCGCGCCCGGATACGGTGATGGACGGCGTTTCGGTGCAGGAGGCGCGCAAACGGGCGGGGGGAATCCTCGCAAGGGAACACCCGGCAAAAGCCGACGCGGTCATCGGCGTACCCGATTCGGGGTTGGACGCGGCGCTGGGCTACGCGCAGGAGTCCGGAATTCCCTATGGAATCGGGCTGATCAAAAACAAATATAT